>CAYSWE010000007.1:0-12611 GCA_964434515.1 uncultured Phycisphaerales bacterium
CGCCGTTGGGTCTCTCGCAATGTCAGTCCGGCCGCCACGCTGCGTGTCGCGAACGCAAGTTCGTCGCCGTAGAGACCACCGCTGGGTATGAGTTCTTTTCGGCTATCACCGGGGCCTGGACCTTACTGCGGCTTTCGCAACCAGCTTCTGTTCGCGCGGCGGATGCTGTCGCGCTCATCAAGCAGTCGGCGCGGGTGTACGCCTATAGCGCGCTCACGGGCAACGTCGCGGTTCGGCCGGTCGCGTCGAGTCACGAGGCTGTTACCGCGACCTTGGGGGCGGTTGTCGATGCGAAGACGTCGCGCGCAGCGGTGTTTAGTGCGCTCACGGGTGGCTGGATCGATGCGCCGGCCGGGGTGAGGCCCGGGCTGCCCGCGTTGGCTTCGCAAGCGGCCTTGTTTCAGGTGACCGGCGGGTTCCTGGCCATGTCGGCTCGCGGTGCTGTCGTTGCGCGGATCGCCACGGCCGCCTCGGCGGTGGCCTGGGTGGATGGGTCGAGCGCCAACCTTGTGTTGGCCGAGCCAGGCAAACTGCACATTTTCGACGCGCGGCGCGGCACCTTTGAGAGTGCCACGACGGGAACTCTCCACACGCCGTCGCTGTGGCGTACCACCTTCGTTGTCGAGGATGGAGGGCGCGCTTACGCGTTCGGCGCTGGCGCGGGCGTGTTGGAGCAGGTTGCGTTCTCCGGCCCGGCAATCGATGTCCGCGCCAGCTCCGAGTGCGGGCGAGTGGTGACCGCCACGTCGGTGTTTGCGTTCAGCTCGGTCTCCGATCTGATGCCGCTGGCGCAGTTTCCCGAGTTCCGTCGCGTGCGCCCACTCGGGACTTTCGTTCAGCTTCAACTCTCGTCTGCGCCGTTGGCGCTTTCCGTGCTCCTTGTCGGATCGGCGCGGAAGTTTGCGACGCCTGTGCCTGGCCTGGGGCTCCTGTGGCTCGATCCCCGTTCCATCATCGTCGGCCCGGCTGGGCTGTCGGACGCGACCGGGTTGCGACTCTCGAAGATCCACATCCCCGGCGATCCTCGCCTTGCCGGTGTCGAATTGTTCTGGCAAGGACTCGTCTTGCCCCTGGGTGGGCAGCCCTATCTGACACGGCTCGCGGGGACGCACATCTTCTGACGGTGTTCCCGACATGGGCCATGCGCTGGCGAGCCGTCGGTGCTATGCACTCGGCATGGCATACAAGGACCTTCGTGAGTTCGTGGCGGAACTCGAGCGGCGCGGGGAACTTCGGCGCATCGCGGTCGAGGTGGACGCGGAGCTCGAGGTGTGTGAGATCGTCGACCGCGTCTCGAAGGTCGAGGGGCCGGCGCTGCTCTTCGAGAATGTGCGTGGCTCCTCGATGCCGGTTCTCGCCAATGCGCTCGGGAGCATGGCGCGCGTCGAGGCAGCGCTCGGTGTGGCAGACATCGAGGAGGTCGCCGATCGGCTGAGTTCGATCCTGGATCAGAAGACGCCCGAGTCGTTTCTCGACAAGGTCAAGAAGCTGCCGATGCTTCTCGATCTGGGCAAGATGATGCCGAAGGTCGTCAAGACCGGGCCCTGCAAGGATGTCGTCATCCGCGGCGATCAGGTGGATCTGGGAGCGCTCCCCATTCTGAAGACGTGGCCGCAGGACGCAGGGCGGTTTATTACGATGCCGCTCGTGTTCACCAAGAGCGCAGGCGGCGTGCAGAACTGCGGCATGTACAGGCTCCAGGTGATGGGGCCACGCACGACGGGCTTTCACACGCACATCCATCACGATGGCGCGCACAACACGGCGAGCGATGGTCGCCGGCGCGTTCCCGTCGCGGTTGCGATCGGCTGCGATCCGGCGACCGTGATGGCGGCCGTGCTGCCGGCGCCGCCGGACCTGGACGAGATGTTGCTCTCTGGCTTCCTTCGGCAGCAACCCGTTCCGCTCGTTGGTTGCGAGATCCACGATATCAGGGTGCCCGCGGAGGCCGAGATCGTTCTCGAGGGCTGGGTGGACCTCGATGACGTCCGGGTAGAAGGGCCATTCGGTGATCACACGGGTTGGTATTCGCTGGCCGATCGATTTCCCACGTTCCACATCGAGTGCATGACGCACCGGCGGGATCCGATCTACATGACGACGATCGTCGGTCAGCCGCCGCAGGAGGATTGCTGGATCGGCAAGGCGATCGAGCGCATCTTCCTGCCGATCATGCGCAAGCAATTCCCCGAGATCGTCGATGTGTGCATGCCGTTTGCCGGGGTCTTTCACAACTTGATGCTGGTCTCGATCGACAAGCGCTATCCCGGTCACGCGCGCAAGATCATGAATGCCATTTGGAGCCTTGGGCAGGCCATGTTCACCAAGGTGGTCGTGGTCGTGGACAAGGACGTGGACGTGCAGAAGCCTGGCGACGTTGTGTTCCACCTGCTGGCCAACATCGATCCCGAGCGTGACCTTCAGTTCACGTTCGGTCCGGCGGAGATGCTGGATCATGCGAGCCGCCGATCCTGTTATGGCAGCAAGGTGGGCATCGATGCGACGCGAAAATGGGCCTCCGAGGGTTTCTCCAGGCCCTGGCCCGACCTGATTTGTATGGATGAAGGGACACGGGGTCTGGTCGATTCGCGTTGGGATTCCTATGGTTTGGGGCCCTTCCTTGCATCCCCGACCGATCCGAAAGAGTAGAGAGGCAACTCCCGTGGCTGATACCGATCCCGATACGACTGCGAGCACGCCGAGCGACCAGCCCGATCGTGCGGACGCGCCGACCGAGTCGTTGCCATCTGCGGCGCCATCTGCGGCGCCATCTAGTGCTGCCGACACATCTGCTCCGGAGTCCGCCGCGCCCGCGGCTGGCACGCCGGACATGTCGACCCCCGCCGATGTCGCGGCTCCGGGCGCCGCAGCCCCCGATGCGGCAGCGCCCGGTAAGGGCGTGGATCCGAAGAAGCGCCCGCGACGGCGGCGCAACAAGAAGACCCGTGCGGATTCCGGGGGTCGCTCGGAGGGCGGTGCGCATCGTGGTCCGACCGATCTGCTCGAGGACGGGCTCGCCGCGCTCGCGAGTGCGTACCGCGACCTACGCTCACGGACTGGCGGCGGGCGCTTGGACGAAGCAGACGAGGTCGAGGTGACGTTGCGGCTACCGCTCAAGCGTAGCGAGGCGCCGCGAGTTGCCGAGAGCCTGTTCCACGAGTGGCGCGATGCGCTCGAGAAGCGCGTGCTTGCCGCCGGTCTGTTGGTCCCGGGGCGCGCTTGGTGCTTCCGATCGGAGAGTTTCGATGATGCCTCGTCGCGCCCCGACGACCCGCGCCAGGTGCTCGTCGGCTATGGCCTCGAGGGAAGGCCCCGCTACGCCGACCTCGTGACGTTGGCGATCGAGCGTAAGCACGAGTCGGTCGACGAACTCCTTGCCGGCAAGGAAGGCGCCGTTAGTTTTGTCGAGTCCGGGGCCAGCATCACCGACGGCGTCAAACCGGCGTTTGAGCCCGATGCGGCGCCGCACCGTCTGGTTGGTCAGGCCATGTGTGGGTTGTTTGCCTCATCCGAGGAAGGCCGGCGCGTTGCACTGACGGTGCAGGTGCTCGCGCACGATGCCGAGGATGGTCGGCTGCGACTCAATGCTCATCCTGTGAGCGCCGTCGATCTTCTCGATCTTCCGGACTCGAGCATCCGCAAGATCCTGCGCAACTACCAGAGCACGCTCGTGCAGATCGCCCGCCAGCTCGATGGCCGGAAGGCCGCCGGTGAGACCGTGGACGTGACCGAGGCCGTGCTCCCGTCGCTGCGCGAGGTGGCGCATCGGCTCTCGGCCGACGCGCGCAATCGGGATCGCAAGACCGAGCACGCGCGCGAGCGGGGTTCGGAGGGGCAGCGGCCAACGCAGTTGGCATTCCCCGAGGCCCGCAGCGCGCGCGACCATCACCTTTACATCGATACCAAGGAGCAGACCGTCGTCGTGGTTGGCAAGAAGGGGCGAGTCCACATGTTTTCCCCGGATGGCCGACACGTGACCACGGTCGTGATTCCGCCGAAGACGTTGCGCGAACGTGTGAGCCAGGGCCGGTGGCGCCAGGCCGAGCCCGCGGAGCGTGGATCGTTCCGCGAAGCCCTGGCCAACAACCAGTCTTAGGCTTCGGCAGCGCTGTGCCAGCTCGGAACGGATCCGTCCCCATGCTCTCGTTCGTGGCTCCGTCCGGGACCGGGAAGACGACGCTACTCGAGAAGACTCTCGAGGTGCTCGTACGCGGGGGTGTGCGCGTGGCGGTGCTCAAGGCCTCGCACGAGGACCACCGCCTGGATGTTCCTGGGAAGGATTCGTTCCGCTTTTCCGCTGCCGGCGCCGGCATCGTCGGGCTGATCGGTCCGGGGGTCTCGACTCTGTTCCTCGAGTCGGGGCACGCGGATTGGACCGAGGTCCGCTCCATCGGTGCCTGGCTTGCGGCATGTCCGGTGATGGATTTCGACGTCGTGCTTTGCGAGGGCTTTTCGTTCGATCGGGACCTCCCCAAGCTGCGCGTCGTTCGTGGTGCGTGGCCGAATGAGGTCTGGGATGATCTCGTGGCCGTTGCCTGGGATGGCGGCGAGCGACCAGCGGTGCTTGCTGCCGAGGTTGCGCTGCTGCCGCTCGATGGCCAAAGCGTTGCGCGGTGGATTCGTACCTGGGCTGGATGCGAGCCGGGCGACAGCGAGTCGGACGACACTCGATAAGGAACGCATGCCCGCGCTGCTCGAAGCACTGCGACCCTATCAGTGGGTCAAGAACCTCCTCGTCTTCGCTCCGCTCGTGTTTGCGCGGCGGATGTTCGATGGCGTAGCCGTGCTGCAGGCCGCGATCGGCTTTGCGGCATTCTGCCTCGTGGCGAGCGGCATCTATCTACTCAACGATCTGCTCGATATCGAGGCCGACCGTACCCACCCCGAAAAGAAGGACAGGCCGCTGCCTTCCGGGCGCCTGTCGGTCGGCGTGGCGTGGGGAGTGTTGATCGTGCTCGAGGCTGTGGGACTCGCCGTCTCAGGGTTCGCCGAGCATCCCTTCGTCCTCCCACTGGCCGTGTATCTTGGTATCAACATCCTGTACTCCTACCGGCTCAAGCACGTGGTCATCGTCGACACCATGTGCGTGGCTGCGGGTTTTTTGCTGCGTGTCCATGTTGGCGGCCTTGCCATCCATGAGCCGGTTTCCGGCTGGCTCACGCTCTGCACGTTCTTCGTTGCGTTGATGCTCGCATTCTGCAAACGACGTCACGAGCTCGCGCTACTCGGCGAGGGATCGATGCAGCATCGGCGCGCGCTCGAGCACTATTCGCTGCCGTTCCTCGATCAGATGATCGCGCCGCTCGGTGCTCTGACGGTCATGACCTATGCGCTCTATACCGTGTCTCCGCAGACCGTTGCTGCGTTCAAGACCGACAAGCTTGTCTATACGGTGCCGTTCGTCGTCTATGGGATCTTTCGCTACCTCTACCTCGTGCACATGCGCGCCGAGGGAGGCAATCCCACGAAGCTGCTTCTCAAGGACAAGTCGATGGCCGTCAACATCGTGCTTTGGCTCACGGTCAGCGTGTGGATCATCTACTCCGGCGCTGCCTTGGCGTGAATATGGGAGAGATTGCGGTCTTCGCGATTGCTGTCGCGATCCGGCTGGCCGTTGCGTGGTCGATCCCCGTTCCGTCGAACGACGGGCCGCACTACCTCGATATGGCCCAGGCGTTTGCGCGCGGCGATTTGCACGCGGCCTTCTCGTGCATTTTTCATCCGGGCTTCTCGCTCATGGTCGCACCGTTCGTTGCGATCGGGGCGGATCCCTTCTTTGTCTCAAAGGTCTTGGGAGCCGTGCTCGGCGGCATGACGGCGATATTCGTGCTGCGGGCTGCACGACGTCTGTCGCCGGAGGGTGGATTTGTTTGCGCCGGGGCGCTCTCAGCCATGTCGTTTCTGCTCGTGCGTTTCCCGGCGGACGCGTATAGCGAGAATGCGTATCTACCGCTGCTTGCAGCGGCCGTCTGGCTCGCGCTCGAGCGTCGCGCGCTTGCGTCCGCGGCATTGATCGGTCTTGCCTACTGGGTTCGGCCGGAAGCGCTTTGTGCACTGCCGCTACCGCTGCTCTTGACCCGGCGCTCGCGTGGGCTCGCGGCGCTCGTTGTCGGTGGCCTGATTGCGAGCGTGTATCCCGTTGTCCGAGCTCTCGTCCTGGGCAGTTTCGCGTTCACGCCGAAGTTCGAGTTCATGCGACCCCTCGGGCCGCTGGCCTCTCCGACCTCGGTCGACGCGGCGGCGGCGTTTGTGCAGAACCTCGTGCGTGTCCCAGTCGTCGCCCTGCCCGCGCTGGACTGGGTCGGTTTTCCGTTGGCGATGATTGGGCTCGTGCTCCTCGTACGGCGCCAGCCCCGCGTCGCGTTCGCAGTTGTTCTGGCCATCGTGCTCGGATGGGGCGCGATGTGCTGGTTCCAGGTGAAGCCACGCTTCATCGCCGGACAGGCTCCGCTGTTGCTGCCGCTCGTCGCGTTGTCCACGCGCCGACGTTGGCTCACCGTCGTGGCAGTACTCGGGCTTGCGGGTGCCGGTGTTCGTCTCGTCGGCGACGTTCTCGATCCGCCGCGCATGGAGAAGCGCGCCGAGGCCGAGCTCGGTCGTTGGCTTGCGCGCCAGGGCGTGCGGCCTGGCGAACTGGTCACCGACATGCCACGCGTCGCGTGGTATGCAGGTGCCCATCCACCGCCACCGGTCATTTGGACACCCGCGCGGCTCGTGGCGCGGCTTGAGGACCGTTCAGGCGACACTCGCGTTCGGTGGGTTGTGCTCGGAGCGAAGCGTGCCGGTCGCGAGCGCGTCGTTGCGGCGACGCGATGGCTGCAACGGATCGAGCTACCTCGATCCGTTGCCCATCTGCGCGGGGCCGACCGCCTGCTCCTGGCGCGTCGACGGTAGAGCAACGAGGAGCAGGCTCTCGACCAAGAGCCAGACGGTTCCGAACGTCACGACGTAGATCGACTGCATGTAGTTCTTACCAGAGCGGCCAAGCAGCAACTGCGCCAACACAGAGCACGAGACGAAGTAGAGCACCAGGCCGACACGCCGTCGCGTTCGCCCGCGACTGGAGTGCGCGATCGCGGTCAGCACGAGGAAGAATGTGGGCAGGAGCTGCACGTGATGGGCCTTCCAAGTGATGGGTGACAGGAGCAAGGTCAGGCATGTGAGCGCGCCAGGGCCGGCGAGCTCGATCCAATGCGCCGCCTTTCGACGTGCCGCGAACAGGACACCGAGCGTCGTGACGACACACGTCGCGGCCGTGATCCGGAAGAGGAGTTGAATCGTCGCCGGCGCGAGACCAAGGCCTTGGAAGAAGAGCGGGAGTTCGAGAACGTCGGCGTCGTGGACTCCGGCGGGCACCGTGCCGAGGAATCGCGCCATCGCATAGCGCAAGGATTGGTGCATCCAGGTGAACTTGGGGAAGTCGAACGCTGGTTCGGCGAAGACGTTGTCTCGCGATGTGTAGCGCCAGCAGCCGTCGAGCCAATGCGCGTACGCGGCGTGCCAGCCCTCGGTTCCGAGCGTCAGCATCGGAGCCAGATGCAGCGCTGTCGCTGTCGCGAGGGCGAGCGCCAGCGTGCGCCGCCTTCCTCGCATCCAGAGCCAGGGCAGGAACAGCAGTGGCGTTGGCTTGGCCCCGAGCACGATTCCGAGGCCGATCCCGGTCCATGCGCGACGGTCGGCGCCAGCGGCCTCGCCGGGCCGCACGCAGGCGAGCGCCACGAGCGTGCCCCACACGAGGTTGCCGCCGCCACCTGACGTGTCGCGCCAGAAGTAGCGAAACGCAAGTGCGAACGCCGCGAACCACAGCCACGCTGGCGGTGGAGCTCGCGATTCTGGGAGCGAGTTCCACCAGCGCAAGCACACGCGAGCCAGGACGAACAGCATCGTGAGCTGCAACATGGCCCAGAGGATTCGCGCGCCGGTGAGGCCTGGTAGCAAGAGCGGTGCCATCACGATGCCGTAGGACGGCGGATAGGGGGCGTGTACCGGCGGTTGTGCGTAAGGGTTTGCACCCGCGATCACGCGCTCGGCGAAGATCCGGTTTCGCTGCAGCGATCCGTGTCGCTTGCGGGCCGCCCGGGCGATGATGACGATGCAAGAAACGACTGCGAGTATCGTCCAGAGCTTTGCCCGAGTCGTCATTGGGCCGGACCGTAGCGTTGCCGGTCCAACTGCATGTGGCTCCAATCCTTGGCGCGGAGCCGTGCGGAGCGCGAGCGCTTGAGGTTGGGTTGATCCAGAATCGCGAGCTGTTCGTCGCTGACGGCGCCGGTCGGCGGTGTCAAAATGTTGCGATACTTCGCGCCGAGCAGCACGTAGCCGGCATTGTGCACGCGCTCGACCAGGGCCTCGGCGGCGGCGATCGTTGCCAGCGCGATCGAAGCATCCGTCGTGTTGGCGAGGAAGCGCACGAGGTCGACGGTGTCGTCGAGCCGACGCGTGATCAGTGCCGCGGTACGCGGCAGCAGTCGTCCGCGTGCCTCGCCGACGGCGATCAGTCTTGGCGTTCGAATCCCGAGCGATGCCAGGGTTTGCAGGCTCGTCGCCTCGCGCGTCACAGGCGAGCCGCGGAGCGCATAGCTTGGCAGCTTCCGCAGCGGGAGCGGCGTCGTGCGCAGGTCCTGTGTCTTCACGAACCAGACAGCGTCGAAACGCTCGAGCCGAATGAGGCGGCGCGTGCGAGCGCTCGTGACCGGTTCGCCAACCAGCTTGCACAGGGCTTCCGGCGTCGATAGGCCGGCGCCAACGAACGCCACGCGTGCGCTCTCGTCGAACCAGCGCAGCGTAGTCATACGGTGGGTTCGGTCACGTCGAGGAGCGCCACGGATTGGCCCGAGAACCAGCGCGACAGCGACCACGTGCGGACCAGCTCGTAGCCCGTCGCGCGGGCGACAGCGCGCAGCCCGTCGATGCTGAGCAGTGCGCGGCGGCTCTTCGTCCTGGCGAGGTCGTGTCGACGGAGATGCATCCATTGCTTGGGTGCATTCGCGTCGAGAAATGTCAGCACCAACGGGCCACGACACACGCGACGGAACTCACGGAGAATGCGTTGCTGGTCTCTTGGGGCTTGAAAGTGGTGCAGCAGTCGGATGCAGCAAGCAAGATCCACGCTCTGGTCGGCGAGCGGCATGGACCTTGCGTCTGCCTGGATCCACTCCTGAACTCGATCGGCCAAGCCGGATGCCGTGAGCTCATGGCGCGTGAGCGCAAGCATATGCGGCGAGTGGTCGCCGGGAACGTAGGTCTTCGCCACCCGCGCAAACATCGACGCAAAGCGGCCGGCGCCGCACGGGAAGTCGAGCAGTGTCGGTGCAGCGTCATCGGGGAGCACTGCCGGGAGTCGTTCGACAGCCAGCGCGAGCGCTGCCCGTAGGATGGCCCGCTCGCGACGGCTGCTCATGCGTCGCAGCAGCGACTTGTCGTGCTTCTCGCGGTAGGCCTGTGCCTGTACCGGGTCGAGGTGGCGCTCGGAGTACGATGGGCTCATCGTCGCCAGCGTATCGCATTTGCTCGTCGCGCGCGGCCGGCGAGTTTGGTGCCGGCGCTACGCGGATGGCTCAGCGCCCGAGGACGACCTCGAGCCCGTTCGACGCTTCGATGCCGTTGGGTGCGCAACTGGAGGCAGAGATCGCTTGAACGAAGAATCTCACGCCCTTGAGGCGAGCATCGTTCGGAAGTGGCTGGTGCACGGCGCCGAGGCCATTCCGGTCGGTCGGATACGGCAGGAGCAGGGAGCCCCGCAGGTCGACCAGCAAGCGAATCCCAAGGACATCGGTGGCTGTCCGCGTTGGGCCCAGCACGAGGAGCCCAGTGCTCGAACGCAGGCCGCCGGTCGTGACCAGGGCGAACTCGCCGTTGCCGAGATCGGGCGTCGAGTTTGCCGTGAGCTTCAGTCTGGCGCAGGTCGGTGAGGCCGCGCCGTAGGTGTGCAATCCTTCGTCGCCGTCGCGGACACCGTCGAGGTCACGATCGAGTGCCATGCGCGTCCCCGACCCAGGTGGCACGCCCGAAAACGTCACGATCGCGTCGCGATTCAGCGTCTTGGCCAAGATTTCTCCGATGGTCCATGGGCCGAGGCCTTGCCGGCTGGTGACGAAGCGGCGGGTGGTGGTGTCGTAGAGTAGCCCCACGCGCTGGCTCTGAATCCTGCCGTGTGCAATCAGGTCGATGTTGCCGCGACTTGCCTGATCGAGCATGAGCAGCAGGTAGTCGGCGACCGCCTTCGATAGCGCATTGCGCTTGGAGACCGACATCGCGAACCCCACGGCGGGGGCCGTGCCCGTGTCGAATGACATCACGAAGCGTTCGAGCATGCGCTTGTTGCGACCGTTCTTCGAGAGCCGGCCAAACACTGGGCGCGAGAGCACTTGGAATACGCTGTCTTCGGATCCATCGTGGAGGAGCCCGAAGCCCGCGAGCCATTGGCCCTTGGGGCTGCGCGCGCGCCGGCCGACGCGCTTGTAGATGGTTCGGAGCCGCGCGACCTTCATGGCCTGCAGAGTTTGCAACGTGCCGGAGGTGAAGATTCGGCCGTTCGAGCCAGTCGGGAGTGCATGGCAGTCGGCGCAGCGGAAGCTGCCGATGGCGACGGTCGTGCGGAAGAAGACGTCGCCATCCGCAGCGCTCTCGCCGGCTGGGATCCGCGAGAACGTGCGGTCCATGAGTTGGTTTGGATTCGGGCCGAGCTCGATCGAATTCGCGAACTTCGAGTAGGCGGCCATGTCGGCCGGCGAGAGTTCCTTCTTGCCGAGGAGCGACGCGAACGCGCCGTTGAAGGCCGCAAACGTCGGTCGGTCGCCGCGCCAGTGGAACGGCTCGGTGCCTTTGAGCCCCTTGAGCGTCTGGGTCATCATCGGCCCCTTCATGGGATGCACGTCGACGCGGAACGGTGGGTCGAATGTGCGCACGCGGAACATCTTGCCGGCGCGGTCACCGAGGTTCCACGCGAGTCCGTCGATGTTGGCGTCGACGTGGCAGGAGGCGCACGCCATGGTGCCGTTGCCCGAGAGCTTCGCATCATAGAGAAAGCCGCGGCCCTCGCGAATCGCTGTGGGTGTTGGATCGTGCACGAACCCGATTTCGGTCATGCGCCGGCGCGCGGCGGTGTCGATTACGGTGATGCTCTGGGACAGTCGGTTCAAGACGTAGAGGCGGCGCGCCGACGGGTGGTGGGCGAGCCCGCGCGGGCCACGCTTCCGGCGCGGTGCGGTCACAGTCCCGGGCGTGTCGCCGACTTCGACCCTGGCGATGACTTTGCCGGTGGTGTCGAGTACGCCCACTCGGTCCGTCCCGAACGCCGTGACCCAAAGTTCGCGACCGCTCGGGTCGAACGCCAGGTCGGTGGGCTGGCTAAGCGCGGTAGCGAGCGCCCGGTCGTTGGGGAGCTTGCGGTAGTCGATGCCGACGTTGAGATCGATCGAAGTGACGTTCGAGGTCCGGCCGAGCTGGATTCGCGTTACGCGGCTATCGATGACGTGACCGTTCAACTGGGGCTCGAACGGAACGAGGTTGCGCGACTGTGTGTTGGCGACCCAAAGTTGGTTGGACTTGTCGACGGCGAGGTTGAACAGCGAGGTGCCGACCGAGCGGAAGGCGCGCGTGACCTTCAGTGTCGTCGCGCTGATTTCAAACACGTCCTGGTCGGCGAGGTCGACGCCGAGGCGCGGCCGCCACTTTGGATCGTCGGCACGAACGATGCGGCCGACCTTGGGGGGCGGCGGCAGGTGTGGTGCTTGCTTCGGCGGATCGGGTCGCGTCGGTTCCGTCTCGGGCAGAATGGTCGTCCCATTGCCGGACTGATGGATCGCGACCCAGACTCGCGAGCCATCCCGGTCGACGGCGAGGCTCCGTGGCTGTTGGCCAAAGATGTCGACCGCCGCAACTAGACGATGGCTCGTTCCGTCGAATACACGCACCTGCTTGTCGGTGGCCACCGAGACGAAGGCTCGACCGCGGGCGAACACGATGTCGAACGGCTCGTCTTTGACTGGGATCGTGTCGATCACGATGCCTCGGCCCAGTGAGACCACGCTGATCGAGTCACCGAGGTTGTTGACGACCCAGACTTCGTCGCCCGTGCGCTGAGCGATCGCGACCGGCTCCAGGCCGACGACGATTTCGCGCACGAGCACCGGTCGCGATGGGTTGGCTAGCGAGTAAACGGCAAGCCGGTTGTCCGGCGTGTTGAGCGCGAACAATCGGGTACCGTCGCTCGAGACGGCGATCGGCCGTGTCTGTGGGGTCTCGTAGTTCCGAAAGCTCTGGGACAGAGCGGCGCTACCGATGGCCAAGGTCGCGAGGGGCGCGACCAGGGAAGTGAGCAACAAACGCATGCAAGGCTCCATGAGAGTTGGACTGGGACTGTCTACCGCAGTAGGGAGGCCGGCCCTACGCGATGTGTTGGCGCTTTCTTGCCGATTCGCCGAGTTTTCGCGAGCAGTCCCACGATCGCACACCGTTCGTTCGGAAGTGGACGTAGGATGCGCGCGAAATGACGAGATTGGAGACATCGACCGCGACCTCGAAGCGCCGAGATTGGCTCGACATCGGGTTCTGGATTGCGTTCGTTGCCTTCGCGATCGCGCTATCGGCGCGCAACATTCGCAAGAACT
>CAYSWE010000007.1:12621-23903 GCA_964434515.1 uncultured Phycisphaerales bacterium
GGACCAGGCCGCGCTCTGCGACACGTCGGTCGAAATGCCGGTGAGCGATTTCGAATGCTTCTATCGGGGCGCGCTGCGGATGTCGCGCGGCGAGATCATGTACTGGCCGGATCCTGGCACCGGCGAGCGTGAGATGCCGACCATGCTGCCGCCGTTTCAGCAGCTCTTGTTGGTGCCACTCGTTGCGCTCCCGCCGTGGGGTGCGGAGTTGGTCTATAGCATCCTTGTGTGGGGGCTCTTTGCGTGGACGCTGGCGCTCGGCCATCGGCTCGTGGAGCGCGCGCGTGGGTCGCCGGTCTCCGTGTGGTTGCCGCGCATTGCGTTCTTGTTGCTGATCCCCTTCGTCAACCTGGTGGGCCGCTACAATCAAACGGCGTCGTTGCTCGTGGCGCCGTTCTGTGCCGGCCTTCTGCTGCTACCGCGACGGCCGTTGGTTGGCGGCTTCGTGCTGGCGCTTCCGGCGGCCATGAAGGTGTTGCCGATCGTGCTCCTGCCGTGGCTGCTCCTCAAGCGGGCATGGCTCGCTGCCGCGGGGTTCGCGCTCTGCCTCGTTGCGACCACCGCGGCCTTTGTCGTCCACCAAGGACCAGCGCTCGCCAGCCGTCAGTTCGAAGCCTACGTTGCAACGCTGCGCGCCGACAGCGGCTTCGAAAAGTACAACGAGCGTTACCAAGGGCTCCCCAACCTCGTTCGTGCCACGGTCACGCCGAAGTATGATGGTCAGATCGAGTCCCGAGTGCAGCGGCTCGATTGGGACGGCGTGCGCAACTTCCTTCCCTCGGAGTTCGTCTACGAGCATGCCCAGGCTCTCGTGCTCCTGCTCTCGGCGATCATCGCCGCCGGCTGTGCTCTGGGGACGCGCCGTCGCTGGCCGGACAGCGACCGGCGGCTCCTAGGCGAATCGAGCCTGGTCCTCATCGCCATGCTCCTGGTCTCGCCGCACACCTGGAAGCACTACTATTGGTGGCTCTTCCCGCCGCTACTCTTCGTACTCCTCGAGCACACGGAAAAGCGCCGCTGGGCGACTGTCGCACTCATCACAGTGTTGGTCACCATGACGCTCCCACACCGCGGCACCTTGCCCTACTACTGGATGTGGGCCCACGTCTTCCACGTCCCAGTCCTAGGCCTCCTCCTCCTATGGGCCCTCCTAGTCCGAAGAAACGTGTCGTAGTCATTTCTTCGGCCCAAAACGCCCGACTTGGTGTTGTCTACCGTTTTCGTGCCTTGGATTCGATCGAGTTGATGGACCAGTCGTAGGCGAGCCACTCGATTCTGGGCGGGTGGTCCTGCTGCATGCGCAGTGCAAGCTCCGGGGAGAATCTCGCGGCAAACGCGAGCACGGAGCCGGCAACCTGCTTGAAGTCCCGTCCGAACCAGCGATAGATCTGGGTAAGGCGAACCTTGCTCTTCTGAAGTTGGAACCACCGCGTGGGCGAATGATGCACGCGCAGGACCTGCGCCTGCAGCTGGGTCTCGAGCTTCTCGCCGGTGTACGCCTCGGTGCGCAGCGGCGGGCAGCCGACACTGGCGCAGTTGATCGCGAAGTGCATGCGCGGGTCCTTGAACCGCTTGCGCAGGTATTCGTGCTCGAGCGATTCCAGGCTCACTGTGAGCTTGCCGACTCTCCAGCGCTGGTCGCTCCATCGCTTGGCGCTCGGGATGTCGCGAATCGACGCCAGTGGCCAATGGTCGAGGATCAGACGCAGTGTGAACGCATTGTAGGCATTGATGAGCAGCGCGAACTTTTCGTCTCGGTCCAGCGCATCCCAGTCGGCGTTGCCGATCTCGGCGATGTAGGCATCGAGTTGCCCCGGATCCTTGGCGAGCCGCGCATAGTCGACCCAACCGTCCTCGGTCACGTAGTCGTGCAGGACGGCGTCGAGGCGAGAGTGATCGAAGGTCGCGCCGTCTTGGTTCTTCTGATATTGCTCACTGAGCTTCACGTCCGGCGGTCCGAAGACGCGCGTCAGTAGGTCGCAGGCGGGCGTCGCGACCAGGACGGCCACGATCGGAATTGCCACGACCAGGAGTATGGCAGTGCGGGCCTTCATCGAAACTCAGCGGATCTGGATGCGGATCGGCATGGGCAGCTTCAGTGCGCCTCTGAGGCGTACCGTGCCGCCGCCCTCTGGGCCTGCCTGGCCTCCGGGACCTGCGCTGGGCCCCGGATTGCTCCGAGCGATGATGTCCCAGTTGCCGGATGCTTCGTGGCACCAAAGCGTAAACTTCCCGTCCTTGTCGGTCTTGACCGAACGGGGAAACTTGGCCTCGGGAAACTCCTTGTCCAGGAGCGGGATCGCCACGATGTCGGACCACTTCTCATTGCCGGAGTTTTCCTCGGCCGAGAGTCCGGCCAGCGCGACCGTGACGCCCTTCGCCGGACGCCCGGCAGCGTCGGTGACGATGCCTTCGAGCTTTCTCGGTTCCGCCAATACGAGCGTCGCGTCGGTGGTCGCACGCTCCTGCCTCGCCGCCTTGATGACAGCCTCGGCGCGGCCAATCCCCAGCGTGGGGGAGACGGCGAAGATCGCGTATTCGCCTTCCAAAAGGCTCGGCGTCAGCCACGTCCCCTTCCCCGTTGGCACGAGAGGGAGATACTCGGCGAAGCGCCCCTCGATCTTTGGGCCGTAGACCCGCATCTCATAGGGCGCCGGCACCGCGGAGCGCAGCTTGACCGTCACCTCCACGCGGTGCGCCCCGAGCTGGATCGTGCCGAGGTCCGGGTGGTGCTTTGCCGGCCGCAGATCGACGACCGCGAAGCGCTGGGCTTCGCCGTCTTTCTTGATCGCGAACGCTTCGAACAGCCCGTTCTGGTCCAAGCGAGTCGTCCCGAACTTGCCGTCCGCATCGGTGCGCGTGAGCACGCTGATGTCATGGACGGAGATCCCCTGGGCGTGCACGAGCCCGCGCCAGACGATGTCGAGGCCGGCGACCGGACGGCCGTTCATGTCGACGATGCGGCCAAACGACGCGACGCCTTTCGGGGGCGAGATCCTCACCTGTGGCGCGGGCATGTCGGGAGAGAGTCCGGGTGGCAGCGTGTAGGTGAACTTCGTCACACCGGGCGCATCGATCAGCAGTGTCACGCCGGGTCCGGACGGAGCGCCAACGATCGTGAAGTTTCCGGCGGAATCGGAGCGACACTCGTAGCGCTGGAGTGCATCAAGGAACTCGATGTGTGCGTTGGCGATCGGCTTGCCCGCACCGCCGCTCTTTGTGAGGGAACACGAGAAGCGTTGTCCGAGTTCGACCTCAATATCCAGCGCTTCCATCGGCGCCTCGTCCATGGATCCGGCGACGATCGGCAACCGCAGTCGGTAGTCCCCAGTCAGCAGCATGGACCAGCGACCCGGTAGCACGCCAGTGACCTCGAACCGACCGTCTTTCGTCGTTGTCCCGTGCAGTTCGATCGGAGCGGCGTGCTCGTCCTTGGCGATCCGCGCGAACCAGAAGTCAATCGGCGCATGCGGAGCGTGTCCGGCGACATGCAATCTGCCGCTGAGTGTGCCGGTCGGCACGAGCTCGAGGCGAAGGTCGGTCTTGGGTGCCCGGATGCCGTCGACCGGCACGCTCGCATGCTTTCGGCCCGCGTCGTGCGCCCAAACCGTGATCCACCGCCACGCCGGGATGGCGATCGCGAATGCCCCTTGGTCGTCGGTATGCGCGACGCGCTCGACCGTCTCGCGCGCGAGACTCGACACACCGTTGAAGAGGGGGGCCTTGCGAAACAGCACGCGCACCTCGGCGTTTGCCGCCGGTTTGCCTCCCAGGACGACGGTCCCCTCGAGCTTTTGCTGGGGAGTGACCGCCAACCCACGATCAGGCTGTGGACCCGATTGTGCGAAGACGACGCTGGCGAAGACGACGTTGGCGGAGAGGGCCGCGCTGCACACGGCGATCATGATCGATCTGAGGGACATCCCGACTCCGTTTGAGGGGGCAAGAAGGCCAGATACACTAGTGGCCTGTCGCAGAAGTTCAGCACATATCTTTCGGGCCCTCCGCACCGCTGATCGCCACCCTCTGCATTGCGCTCCCTCGGTGGGACCAAGCAGACGGCAAGACGTCACGGCAGCACGGGCACGCGACTTTCCCCCAACGTGCCTGCCGCCCGGAAGCTCCGGGTTGTTCCCACGAAGCGTTGCAGCGCGGCTGCCCACCGGCGACACTGCGCGCGGTGGCATGATGCCAGCGATCCGATGACGACAGGCAACGACATCCCGGAACTGATCGAGAGCGAGCGCGCGTTCGAGCGTTTTCTGGACGCCGTCGAGCCGCTCGATCGCATCGCTGTGGATACCGAAGGCAACTCGATGCACGCCTACAAGGAGCGGTTGTGCCTGATCCAGGTCGGCAGCGCGGACCGGACATGGCTGCTCGATCCGCTCGGCGACGTCGATCTCGGGCCCTTCTTCGATCGGCTCGAGGATCCAGCCACGACCAAGGTCTTTCATGACGCTGAGTTCGACGTCCTGCAGTTGGGCCGGTCCTATGATGTGCGATTGGCCGGCCTGTTCGATACCAAGGTCGCGGCCGTCGCACTCGGCGAGCCCACCGTCGGCCTCGCGGCCGGCGTCGAGCGTTATTTTGGCGTTGCCCTCGACAAGGCGCAGCAGCGCAGCGATTGGGCCAAGCGCCCTCTGACCGACAAGCAGATTCGCTACGCGGGCCTTGACGTCCGCTACCTCGTGGCGCTGAGCGAACGCCTCGAAGGGAGGATCGCCGCCGCTGCGCCTGTGGTTCGACTGGAGTTTGAAAGCGAGTGCCGGCGCCTCGAGGCGATGGACGTTCGACCGGCACCGCGGGATCCATTGGCCTGGTTTCACGTCAAGGGCGTGAGCCGTTTGCGCGGGATCGAGCTGACGCTTGCGCGCGAACTCTGGCGTTGGCGTGAGCGTGCCGCCGAGCGCGCCGACGACCCGCCATTTCGCGTGTTCGGGAACGCGCTCTTGGTCGAGCTAGCGCGGGTCGCGCCGCGAACCAGCGCCGAACTCAGTCGCTGCCCTCATCTCCCCGGCCGCTTCGTGTCTCGCTATGGCAAGGAAGTCTTGGATGTGATTGCCGCCGGCCTCGAACTCGATCCGCTCGCCCGGCCGAAGACCGACGATCGACATCGCAAGGACAAGCTCGTTCGTGAGGACGATCGCGACGTCTACGACCGTTTGAAGCGCTGGCGCAAAGACGTCGCGGGCATGCGCCCGACGGACCCATCCCTGGTCCTGAACCGCGAAGTCATGGAGGCGCTCGCGGCGTATCGCCCGCGTCCAGACTCGCTCGAGAGCCTTCGCGATACCGATCTGCTGGAACCCTGGAGGGTCGAGCAATACGGTGTGGCGATCGTCGCCGCGATCGTCGGCTGACAAGCGGCAAGAACTGCGGTAACATCGTTCGCATGGGCGGTTTCAGGAGTGGTATTTCGCTTCGGGGCTCGCGGGAGATTGGGTTTGCGCTGCATTGCGCCGAGCCGGTTCGAGGCCTTTCCCGGGAGGGGAAAAGCAGTCGAGCTTGCTTGGATGCGGCGCCTGTCGCTGCTCTCGAAAGCGCCGAGATTTCTTCGCTAGTGCCGGGTGCGCTTCCCAGGGAGGAGGCCACGGAGAAGCAATCTGCTCGGCCGGCGCTTCGTCTCGTGCACGCGCGGCCGGCACAGGTTCGGAGTGGACGTCGCCTGCGCGCCAGGCGTCGTTTGGCCTGCCGGGGTTCGGTGTCGCGGTTGAGCCACGCATCGGCGGTACCCCAGCGATTGCGCGCCGCGGCTCGCCGATCCGGCGATCGGGGGCGCTCGGTCGCCGGGCGCTCTCCCACGCGCACGACGGTCCCGCGGAGAGCGCGCCGGTCCTCGCGCTCCCTGGGTGCACGCGTCCGCTACGGGCCGTCCCTGGCGCACGCGCTGTTCTCCGAGCCGTTGCTCGTCGGTCCGGGTTCTTCGACTGCACAGGTCGCGACCGCGCCGACGGTTGCGCTCGAGACCTGTGCGGCGTGCGCCACGCAGTACGCGGTCGACTGGTTGGCCTGCCCAACGTGCGGGGAGCTCGGCCGTGCGGAGCTGCCGGAATCGCAACCCGGCGCTGAGCCAGATCCGTTGCTCGACGAAATCGCCGACGACATCGCTTTCGAGTTGGTGTGTGGCGAGCCCGACGAGCCCGACGGCGATGTCGAGTTTTCGCCGGAGTTCGATGTCGGCGATGGGCACGAAGACCGCGTTGACGTCCCACACGTGCCGCGACCGAGGCGCCGCGCGCCTCAGTCGCGCGCGACGCAGATCGTCGTCGCGGTCTGCTTCCTCGTGTTGATCGGCGCCATTGTCGGCTTGGTCTTGATGTAGGAGTTCGTCGCCGTGGCCAAGCGCGCGCCCAGACCAACGGACGTCTGTCCGCACTGCGGCGCGACGTTTCCACGCGGACGTCTCGCCTGTCCCGAGTGTGGCAGCGATGCGCGCACGGGCTGGAAATCCCAGGAAGACATCGACTATGAGTCGGTCGACATCCCTGACTATTGGGGGGAGGACCCGCCGGCACCACGAGGGGGCTTGTCGCGGCGGATGATGGCCGTTGTGGCGGTCATCGTTGTGCTTGCGTTTGTTCTTGCGTTCGTGCTCGGTGGGTTCTGAGGCGGAGCCGACCGCGTCCGTCGAGCAGCGCGCGACGCGACCAGACGACCGCGAGGGCCGAGCCTAGCGCCGTGCTTCCGGCAAGCAGGAACATGATGACGATCTGATAACGGACAGCTTGGTCGGGCGGCGTGCCACCCAAAATTTGGCCCGTCATCATGCCGGGTAGGCTCACGAGCCCAACGACCATCATCGCGTTGAGCATGGGCGTCATTCCCGTGCGCAGCGCGTCGCGAGTCATGTCGTGCACGGCCTCGGCGGGCGTTGCGCCGAGCCCGAGCCAGCCCTCGACCTCGGCGCGGCGCTCGACCAGCGCGTTGGCGAATCGATCCATCGCCAGGCTGATCGCGGTGAGACCATTCCCCAGCACCATGCCGGTCAGTGGGATCAGGTAGCGCGGGTCGGCCCACCGCGGCGGCACGATCACGACGAACACCGCGTACGCCGTGAACAGGAACGTCGGCAGCAGGATCGAGCCGGTGGCGATACGAAACGCCCCGCGAAACCCGCGCTCGATGCGGCCGACGATGGCGTTCCCCGCCAGGAGCGCCATGACGACGAGAATGCCGAGGACGGCCCATGGGGAATCGATGCGAAAGACGTAGCGCAGGATGTAGCCGATGGCGAGCAACTGAACCACCGTGCGCACGGCGGCTAGGATGAGCGGCTTACCGAGACCCAAGCGAAAGCGCAGCGAGAGCGCTGCGTTGACGAGCACGCAAAGCGTGATGAGTGCGATGTCTCCATTGTCGATCGCAACGGGACCGGGCCTGGCTGCCTGGATCGCGGCGCTCAGCATGCTTTGACCCACACTGTGTTCTTGGCGCTTGCGTGCTCGGGCGAGTGGCTGACCCACAGTGCCGCCGCGCCGCGCGCACGCTCGCTGTCGACGAGCTCGCGGACGCGGAGTGCACGCGCCGCGTCGAGACCCGACGTTGGCTCGTCGAGCAGGAGAACCTCAGGACGCACTTGCAGGCCTGCGAGCAGCGCCAGGCGCTGAGCCTCGCCGCCGCTGAGTTCGCTCAGTTCTCGGTCGAGTAGTGGCGTGATGTCGAGCGTTTCGAGCCACGCCTCGACCTGGCGCCAGGGCACGACGCGCAGTGCGTTCCCGCGGAAACCGCGCACGCGCTCGAGCAACGCGCGCGGTGTCGTGGCCGGGCGAAACGGTGTTTGGGGGACGTAGCTCACGCGACGCCGCAGTTGCATGCAGTCGATTCGTGTCACCGGAGTTCCGTCGAGCTCGATCGTTCCGACGCGCTCAGGATCGAGGTCGACGATGCGACGCAGCAAGCGCGACTTACCCGCGCCCGATTCGCCGCGGACGAACAGGAGTTCGCCCGAGCGCAGCACGAACTCGTTGTTGCCGCCCGGGCCGCGGATACCAGCGTAGTTGCGTACGGTGAGCGTGGTCATGTCGCCGCCAAGGGGTCGTAGCCGCTGCGTGCAGCGCCCTCGAGCGTCGACGGCAGGCCGGTCTTGGTCCAGTCCCCCGCCAGCCAGATCCCGGGAACCGCGGTCGCGCCCGCCTCTGGCCGGAGCGCTTCGATGCCAGGTGCCGGCGCGATCGTCGCGTGAGCCTCGCGCACGACCTTGGCGTGATCCGCGACGTCGGGTGGCCACGGCGCGTCGCGCCCAAGGAAGCGAGCGAGCTGCGCGAGGCCGGCGGCGACGATGGCGCGTCGCGGCATACCGTCGAGTTCGCGCGATCCACCCGCAAGCAGTGCCGTCGGCAGGTCGGTCCGAGCGCGGCCATCCGTGTCGGGGCGGCGGCAGAGAAAATGGAACGGCCGGCCACCGACCAAGGCCACGACCGGATCGGCGAACGGGATGGCCGCCGGCGGCAGCTGGGCATAGACGGTGAGCATCGGCGCTGGGCGCAGTTGACCTGCGTGCCCTAGGAAACGGCGCTCAGGATCGAGTCGCGCGGCGGCGTGCCACGGCAGCGCGACGACGATGCGATCGTGGCTTTCGAGCAGCGTTCGATCGTCGAGGCGCACAGCCGCACCCGGTTCGCGGATCTCGATCGCACGCACGCTGCGACCGAGCAGCAGTCTCACGCCACGCATGGGCAGTAGGTCTCGCGCCGGCTGGTCGAGGATTGCGCCCCAAGGGCGGGTCGGAACCCACATGGCGCTGTTCGCCCGGTCGCCACGAAACGCGGCGCGCAGTGTCTCGAGGAAGAGTCGTGCCGAAGTCCGTTCGGGGGCATCGTTCATCACCGCGCGGCAGAGCGGATCGAAGAGTAGCTCGCGCGCGCGCTCTGGATGGCCCGCGTCGCGCATCCACTGGGCGAGCGAAGCGTCGGCGCGCGGTAGGGGGAGGAAGGGTGCGAGCCCGGATGCGAGTAGGCCGAAGCGTTCGTCGAGCGGTAGCGCGTGGATTCCGAGGAACCCGGCCAGGAGATGGAACGGGGCCGGCCATACCGGGGGCCTTAGGCGTACGAGTTGTCCGCCGTTTCGAAGCCAAGCAAGCCGCAAGGTCGGTGGGCGCCAAAAGGCGTCCTCGGTGCCGAGCGCGCGGAGCAGTCTGCGGAACGCGTCGTAGCAACCGAGCAGGACGTGCGGTCCGTTGTCGAGGCTATGGCCGTGCACGTCGCGGCGCATCGACCAGGCGCGTCCGCCGAGGTGCTTGCGTCGTTCGACCAGGGTGACGTGCCAACCGCGCTCGAGATGCGCGAACGTGGAAGCGAGCCCAGCGACACCGCCGCCGAGGATCACGACCGACTTGTGCTGTGCTGTGCTCAGATGCCGAACAATGCGAGGTAGGACTTGCGCCACAGAGGGACGCGCACGCGCTCGGCCGTGAGCACGCCGGGACCCAAGCGCTCGACGCGCCGGCGTAGGTCGCTGTAGATGCTGCCCATGATTCGCGCTGGTCGGAGTGCCCGCCGGTCTTCGCTCGGTAGCGCGGCGTGTGCGATTTGAAACAGCTCGCGGCAGCGCGTGTGTTCCTCGGTCAGCATGCTGGCCAGCGTGCTGCCGGGTGCGAGCACCTCCGGTGGGGGCGAACTGCAGAGCCAGGCCGGATCGACGGCGTGTGCCTGCAGGCTGGCCATCGGCAGATAGCATCGCCCGAGGTCGCCGTCTTCGGCGATGTCTCGCAGGATGTTTGCGTATTGCAGCGCCAGGCCAAGCTTTTCGGCGTAGGGCCGCGAGCGGGCGGGATCCGCCCCGAAGATCGGTAGGCAGGCGATGCCGACCGCGGACGCGACGCGTGACATGTAGAGTGCGAGGTCGTCGAAGGTCTCATATCGCCGAGGTTCGAGGTCCATCCGCACGCCGCGGCACACGTCGGCGAGAGCGTCCTTGTCGATGGCGAAACGCCCCGCCGCGCGGTGCAGCGCGTAGCCGAGTGGGGTCGAAGGACTCCCGTCGAAGGCGGCGTCGAGCTCGTGTTCCCAAAACTCCAGGTGTCGGTTGGCCTTGTCACGATCGCCGTCCTCGGCGCAGAGATCCACGGCGTCGTCCACCACGCGGCAAAACGCGTAAACCGCGAGCAGGCCCCGGCGTCGCCCTGGCGATAGGAACGCGAAGGCCAACAGGAAGTTCGATCCGGAAGCGCGGGCGATCTCGATCGGGCTCTGTTGTGCGGCGAGAGGGGCGGCGCTCATTTCGATAGGTTACGGCTCCGGTCGGCCTGGCGCATCACGGAATGCGCCAGGGCACGAGGCTTCGTGCGAGAATGTCGGGAGTGTCGGCCTTCTGGATCTTGGGCCGGCGGAGGAACACATCGAAATCGATGCGCCGCAGTTTTTCGACCACGAGCATGGCGCTCGTGATGATGGCACGGATCTCGAGGCCAAAGCGGCCGCCGAGGCGTCCTGGAAGCTCGGCGCCCGCGCGCAGGTTGGCGGCGGCGAACTCGACCATCTCGCCGATCACCGCCCGTAGACCCAGCGAGCAGCGGGGCAGCGAAAAGTCGCGATCCGTGACGCCGTGAGCGTGCAGGCGATCCTGGGGTAGATAGATGCGTCCCCGGTTGGCGTAGTCGCTGCGCACGTCTTGTGCGTGATTGACGAGCTGTAGCCCCGTGCAGACCTGATCGGACAGCGCCAAGTTGCGGCCGTGCGCCTTGCCGAACAAGCAGAGCATCAGGCGGCCGACGGGGTCTGCGGAGTCTCGGCAATACGAGAGGAGGTCGTCCATGTCCGCATAGCGCGACTGACGCAGGTCGCGCTCGAACGCGTCGAGCAGGCGGAACAGCAGCCGTTCCGGCAATGCGAATCGGCGCACCGTCTGTGCAAGATCGATGAGTAGGCGGGGGGCGCCGCTCGCTTCGCCGTGCTGCAAAGCGCGTTCGGTGGCGTGCCGCCAGGCACGCAGCTCCGACAAGCTCTGTCGTTCGTCGGCCAGGTCATCGGCAACGCGCGCGAACGCATACAGGCGGTGCACGTGTGGGCGAAGCTCACGCGGCAGTAGCAGCGAGCCGACCGGGAAGTTCTCGTAGTGGCTTTCCGCGAGCGTCGCGGACAAGGTCGGGCATTTCTGATTCATACCACTCGATTTCGTGCGCGGCCTCGGCTTCCCCAGAGTTGCAGTCTAGCGGATTCGCCTGCCCGGTCGCCGGTCCACTGTCGAAACATGAACACGTTCATGCGCATCCTGTTCGCTCTCGGCATCGTCGCCCCATTCGGTTCCGCGCAGACACGACGGAGGTCCGGAAGAGTCGCGTT
>CAYSWE010000008.1:0-17080 GCA_964434515.1 uncultured Phycisphaerales bacterium
CGTGGGTCCCGTTGCTGGTCCTGCTCGGTGCGGCGTGGGCGCAGCACGGCGCGCGCATGACGCTGCTGACGACAGCTTCGCTCGTGGCGTGGGTCCTGCTGGGCCTGATCCCGGCCTACGGCGTGTCCGTCGAGCCACCGCTCGGCGGCAGCCGACTGCTCTACGGGCTCCTGCCGGCGCTGGCGTTCTTCGCGGCACTCGCGGTCGGTGGCGGCAAGACATCGATCACAGCCATCGGCGCGGTCGCCGCGACGCTCGTCGCGCTGACCTTCGGCCGGTCCACTTGGCGGCGCGTCGACGGGTTCGTTGCCCAGTGGAACACCATGGCCCGACTGCGCGATGGGCTGGCGCTACTCTGCACAACCTCGACACCCGAGCGGCCGCTCGCCGTGGTCTCGACACCTTCGCAAACCGAAGGGATCCCGTTCCTCAATCCGAACGCGGTGTTCCCCTTGGCCGAAGTGCCGTTCGCGCCCCGTTCGCGGCCGCTAGTCGGACTCAACTGCGTGCTCGAACGGATCGAGGGCATGAAGCGCTTGTTCCAGGATGCAGCACCGTTGCGTGCGGTGCTCGACGCCGGTGGACGCCTGGCCGCATGGAACGCGCCGGGGTGGACGACCCTCGAGCACCCCACGCGCGCGTTGCCCGAGCTCGCCCACACCGGTGGGAATCGCTGGAGCTTTGCGGCCGGGAAAGTGTCGCCATTCGCGATCGAAGAACTTCGCTTCGAGGTCGACGCGCCGGGCCGCGTTCGATCGCTGAGATTCTTGCCACGGCAGCCCGGGGTCGCCGCTCTCCCAGTCACCGGAACCCGGGTCGACTTGAGCCACCGCATCGAGCTCGTGGCGTTGGCGCTTTCCGGCGGCCTCGCCGGCTTCGAACTCGACATCGTAGGGACCTCGGCGGAACACGTTCGCGTGTCGCCGGTCACCCGAGTGGCTTCGCTCAGGCTGGTGCACAAGCTGACCGGCGCGCGCGTGCGACTCGGCAGCGAGGCCAGGCAGCTCATGGCGCCTTCCTCGCCGAGCGGTGCCCAGTTGCGGCTCGTCCTGCTGGGCCCCCACGGCGGCCACGTGCAAGACGTGCGAGCCGGCGCGCCGGTGACCCTATCGGGGGCCATCACGCTCGATCTGCGCCGCCTCGCACGCGGCTACCGGCAACGAGTGTTCTGGTATTACTTCGACTGTGCAGGCGCGCGTTCGGCGCTCGATTGGTTCCGACTCGCGACACCGGCTGAACCGAGCGACCGATGACCGAGCCTACGCCAGCCAAGGATCTTCGCCGTCCGACGTGGGTCGACGCTGCCTGGATCTGTGCACTCGGACTGCTCGTCTATGGCCTCTTCGGCGCCGACACGTTTTACAAGGCCGATGGCCAGCATCTCGTCCTGCGCCTGATCCATCGCGACACGCACTATCCGCACCACAAGCTGTACATGCCGGCCCTGATCGCCTTCGGTGATGTCGTGGCGCCACTCGGCCTCAGCCCCTATCGCGTTGCCGTGTGGTTTTCGGCCGTCGGCGTGGCACTCGGAATCGCGCTCACGCGCATAGGTTTCGGTTTGCTCGGCGAGCCGCGCGGCCGAGCGACGCTCGCAACGCTGCTCGTAGCGGGCTGCCCGGCCATCGTGCTGTTCGCCTGTGTCGTCGAGTTCCACGGACCGTTCTTCGCGCTGGCGGCGCTCGCGCTCGTGGGCTTCGCCGCGCTCTGCGCACGCCCGACGGCGGTGCGCGCCGTCCTGCTCGGTGTGCTGACCTCGGTCGCCGCCGGAATGCACGCATCGGGGCTGGTGCTGCCTGGCTTGCTCTTGCCGTGGTTCGTCGTGCGCCAACGCGCGAATCCCGCCCAGGCGCAGGCAGGTCGCTCGTCGGTCGCGCCCCTACCAAAGACACTCTGGTTGGCGGCGCTCGCCGCCGCGGTGCACGTGGGCCTCACGCGCGTGCTCGCTGCACCCGACCGCGCCACCGAGTTCATCGCCACTGGGTTTTCGCATCCGCAGGGCATCGCCTTTCTCCCCGGCGTGATCGTCGACGAATGGCTGGCGCCGTTCCTTCCGCTGTCGGTCTTGGTGTTCGCCGCGGCCTTCCGGCGCAGCACGCGCGGCGAGCTTGCGGCCCTGCTCATCGGTCTCGCGCCCTACCTCTACGCCTGCCTGCGGCTCGTGGTTGGCGACAAGGAGTGGGGAGCCTATCTGCTGCCGGCCGCGATCCCTGCGGCACTGCTGGTCGTCCGGAGTCTGCCGCGCGGCGCCGTGCTGGCCGCGTTCCTAGTCTCGGCCCTGTTGGCCGGACGCGAGCTTGTTCGACTCGATCGCAGTCCCGAGTACCTGCGCTATGCCCAGGGCGTGGTCCAAGCCACCGGCGGCAAGCCCGCGCTCCTGTTGCTCGGCGACCCGGCCGAGGTTGGTCCTTGCCTCGTGCACGTCCCAAAGGCCGAACTGTTCCTGCTCGATGAGGTGACCAAGCTGCCGGCAAATGCCATCGCCCAATCGCTGCCGCTCTTTGACGCACGGGTCAAGGCACAGCACGAAGCCCGGCGCATCGTCTGCCTGACCGATGCCGGCCTGCGCTTTCTCGAGAGCGACGATCCGCGCCTCGCCGCGGGCAAGGTGCTGCTCGCCCACATCCGCAAGAGCTATGCGCTGCGCGAGATCAAGGCACCGGGATTTCGCGGCTGGCTGCTCGAAGCGCGGTAGCGGGCGAGGCACAATCGCCTATGCTTCGGCATACACCCCATGATCGACACCAAGACCCAGTCTGGCACCCCCGGCGCGGCGCTCTGGCGAACCTGCACGGTTGCTTGCGTCGCCCTGTTCTTGCTGCTGGTCGTGCGCACGGCTTGGCTCTCGGACGACAGCTACATCACGTTTCGCACGGTCGACAACTTCTTGCATGGCTTCGGGCTGCGCTGGAACGTCGACGAGCGGGTGCAGACCTATACCCACCCTCTCTGGATGTTCCTCCTCGCCGGGCTGAACGCGCTGACCGGCGAGCTGTACTTCAGCACGCTGGGACTCTCTTTGGTCCTGTCGCTCTTCGCCGTGCTCTTGGTGATTCGCGTGGCGCGGACGCCGCAGCAGGCGACCGTCGCCGTGCTGCTGCTCGCCATGTCGAAGGCGTTCGTCGACTTCTCGACCTCGGGTCTGGAGAACCCGCTGACCCACGTTCTGTTGGCGGGTTTCGCCGCTCAGTGGTTCGGCCGAGGCTCGCCCGGAGCACGCCTGCTGGGCCTAGCCACGCTCGCCGGCCTGCTCGCCCTGGACCGACTCGACACGTTCGTGCTCACGCTCCCCTGCGTGCTGGCCGCCACCCGCGGCGTCGGGTTTTGGCGCTCCGGATGGCGGCTCGGCTTGGGCTACTTGCCGCTCTTCGCCTGGCTCGGCTTCGCGTTCTTCTACTATGGGACGCCGCTCCCCAACACGGCCTACGCGAAGGCCCTGAGTCACGGCATCGCGTTGCTCGATCTCGCGGGACAGTCGGCCTGGTACTTCGCCGATTCGCTGCGCCAGGATCCGATCACCCTGACGACGATCCTCGCCGCGATCATCGTGACGGTGGCGAGCGAAACCAAACGCCTGTGGCCAATCACCATTGGGGCGCTCTTGTATCTCGCCTATGTCGTCAAGATCGGCGGCGACTTCATGACGGGTCGGTTCCTCGCCGCGCCGCTCTTGCAGAGCGTCGTCGTGCTGGCCCGCGCAACCGAGCTCCGCGGCCAGGTCGTCTCGGGCGTGCTCGTGCTCGCAGCGATCGGGTTCGGCCTGTTGGCGCCGCGCCCAAACTTGTCCTCGGGAGCCGACTACCGAGCGACCACCATCGATGCGCACGGCATCGCCGACGAGCGTGGCACCTACTACAGAAGCTCCGGCCTGCTGCGACAGTGGACCCTCCGACACGATCCGACATCCGGCGCCAGGGGCCGCGGCGGCGCCGTCTCCGCGCTGCTCCGAGCGCAGGGTAAGACCCGTAAGGTAGTCTGTGTGGTCGACGTCGCCGGCGTCGTTGGTTACGGATTCGGCCCCTTGGGCCATTTCGTGGACATCTGGCTCTGCGATCCCCTCCTCGCCCGGTTGCCGGTCGTCGACCTCCGTCACTGGCGCACGGGTCACTACGAGAAGCGTATTCCCGAGGGCTACATCGAGTCGATCGCCACGAATACGAACCGGATCCGACATCCGCGTCTTGCGCACTACTACGAGGCGCTCCGTCAGGTGACGCGTGGCGAACTGTGGAGCCTGACCAGGCTGCGCACGGCATGGGACCTCCTCCTCGGTCGCTACGACGGGGACCTGCAAGCCTTTGTCGAATCGGACTACCGTCATCCTCCGCTGGTCGCGGTCGACGCAACAGCGCTCGCAGGCCGCCTGCCACGCGGGACTCGACTCGAGCACGAGCAGGTGGCGGTCATCAGCGAAGGGGGCCTGCTCGTCCGCTTCGACAGCCACCAGAAGGCCAGACGGCTCGAGCTCGGGCTCGACGCACGCGATCGGTACCGCCTGGTCTTTCTCGACGGCTCAAGCGAGCTGGGCAGCACCGAGATCACGACACGCGGCAGTCCGCTCGGCACGGGCAACCTCGAGGCCTATCTTACCGACGTGCCCACAGCAGTCTCCGCGTTCACTGCGATCCGGATCGAACCGGTGGCGTCGACCGACCGAATCTGGGCGATCGGCTGGCTCCGCGTTCCGAACTGATCCGGGGCTGACGTTGCTACAACGTCGTGCGCTTGGTGCGCAGACGCATCACAGCCCGACGCATGGCGAACTCCGCGCGGACCAGGTCGAAGTCCTTGGCACGACGCTCCCCCAGACGCTTCTTGGCGCGTGCTGCAGCTTCGCGAGCTCGCTCGATGTCGATCTCATCCTCATCCTCGCCAGCGTCGATCGCGAAGCGAAGCTCGTCGTTCGAAATCTGAGCGAAGCCACGGCTCACGAAGAAGTGGTGTTCCTTACCAGAGCTACTCTTGAGCGAGAGCACCCCAGGGCCGACCAAGCTGATCATGGCCGCATGGCCCGGGTGAACGCCGACCAGGCCGTCCTCCGCCGGAAACTGGACGGAGGCGGCCTCGCCTTGGTAGACGACCCGCTCTGGAGTGATAATGCGGATTTTGAGCATAGCTGCCACCGGGCGCTACAGCCTCCCGGCCTGCTCGACGGCTTCGTCGATGCCGCCGACCATGTAGAACGCCTGCTCCGGCATGTCGTCATGCTTGCCGTCGAGGATTTCCTTGAACGAACGTACGGTCTCGGATGCCGGCACGAAGCGGCCCTCCAATCCCGTGAACTGTTCGGCAACGAAGAACGGCTGCGACAAGAAGCGCTGCATCCTGCGCGCGCGAGCCACGGTCTTCTTGTCCTCGTCGCTGAGCTCTTCCATGCCGAGGATAGCGATGATGTCCTTCAGGTTTTCGAGCCGCTGCAACAAGCGCTGGACCTCACGTGCGACGTGGTAGTGGTCGGCGCCGACCGTGTCGGGCGAGAGCATCTTCGACGTCGACTTGAGCGGATCCACCGCCGGGTAGATGCCGAGTTCCGAAATCCGCCGATCGAGGATGATGGTCGAGTCGAGGTGCGCGAACGATGCCACCGGCGCCGGATCGGTGATGTCGTCGGCAGGCACGTAGATGGCCTGCATCGAAGTCACCGAACCCTTGTTCGTCGAAGTGATCCGCTCCTGCAGCGCCCCCATCTCGGACGCCAGGGTCGGCTGGTAGCCCACCGCGGACGGCATGCGACCGAGCAGGGCGGACACTTCCGAGCCCGCCTGCACGAAGCGGAAGATGTTGTCGACGAACAGGAGCACGTCCTTTTTCTCGACGTCGCGGAAGTACTCCGCCATCGTCAAGCCGGACAAGGCGACGCGCAAGCGTGACCCGGGCGGCTCATTCATCTGACCAAACACGAGCACAGCGTTGTCGAGCACGGATGCCTTGTTGCCGTTCGCATCGGTGTACTCGGACTCCGCCATCTCGAGCCAGAGGTCGTTGCCCTCGCGCGTGCGCTCGCCGACCCCGCAGAACACCGAAAAGCCGCCCTTCTCGACCGCGGTGATCCGAATCAGTTCCTGGATCAGCACCGTCTTGCCGACGCCAGCACCGCCGAAGAGACCGATCTTGCCTCCCTTGGCAAACGGACAGAGCAGATCGACGACCTTGATGCCGGTCTCAAAGATCTCGGAGATCGCCTCTTGCTCCTCGAAGGTCGGCGCCGGCCGGTGGATCGGCCAATGGTCGGACGCCTTCACACCCTTCATGGGCTTGCCGGTGCGCGGGTGCGGCACGCCAAGCTCGAGTGGATTGCCCAGGAGGTCAAACAAGCGCCCCATCGTCGCCTTGCCAACGGGGACCTTGATCGGTGCGCCAGTATCGCGCGCCGCCGCGCCGCGGCGAAGGCCGTCGGTCGACGACATCGCGACACAGCGAACCGTGTCGTTGCCGAGGTGCTGCGCGACTTCGAGTACGAGCGTCTTGCCCGAACGGATTGGATCGTCAACGTGCACGGCGTTGTAGATCTTCGGCAGCTCACCGTCCGGAAAGCGCGCGTCGACAACGGGGCCGAACACCTGAAGGATGGAGCCTGTCGCGGTTGCGGTGGTCACGGGCGTGTCCTCAATACTCTGTTGCCTGATTGGCGGTTGCTTGTCTGTGAATGCACGGTCTGCACGCGGCCCCTCAGCCGTTCAGCGCTTCGGCGCCGCCAACGATCTCGAGGAGTTCTTTCGTGATGCGCTCCTGGCGAGCGCGGTTGTAGTGACGCTTGAGTTCCCCGACCATGTCGGTCGCCGCATCGGTCGCTTTTGTCATCGAGACGCGTCGCGACGCGTACTCGGAGGTCAACGACTCGATGAGAACGTTGAACATGCGCGACTCGAGATACTTGGGGACCAACCGATCGAAGATCTGTTTGGAACTCGGCTGCAACAGAATGTTCGCACCCGATCCTGATGCGGGCGCGTCATCCTGTGCATCGGCCTCGACTCCGTCGTCCGCTTGTCCTAGCGGCAAAAACGGGAAGACAGTGGGTTCATAGCGGGTCATCGACTTGAATGCCGTGTAGAGCACAAAGACCTCGTCGAGCCGGTCCTCTGTCACCTCGCGCACGAAGAGCTGCGCAACCCGCGCAGCGTCCGCATAGCCCATCTGTTCGAGTGACGGCTTCTCCAGGTAGGAATCCACCTCGAGATTGCGCCGATGCAAATAGGACATGCCCTTCTTGCCGATGACGAAGCGATGCAACTCCCGATCCGAATTCGCGGCCTCCCAATCACGGAGCCTCAGCATCGCGTTGGCGTTGTAGGCGCCGCATAGACCACGGTCCGAGGTTACGATGAGAATCGCGGTCCGTTTGCCATCGCGCTTGGCAAACAGCGGATGCCCACCTTCGCCGCCCAGATCTGCGCCCGCGCCGAGCGTCTCCACGAGCCCTTCGATCTCACGAGCATAGGGACCACTCGCTTCGGCGCGCGACTGGAAGCGCCGTAGTTTGGTCGTCGCGACCATCTCCATGGCACGCGTGATCTGACAGATGTTGCCAACTGCCTTGATCCGGTCTTTGAGATAGCGAATGTTCGCCATAGTAGCCTATGCGGTTGGGGAGAACGTCTTGTTGAAGTCCGCGATCGCTGCCTCGATCACCTTCTTCTCGTCATCGGTGATCTTGCCACTCTCGCGGATTGCCGTGCCGATCTCTGGTTTTGATCCACGCATATAGTCGAGGAACTCGGAACGCCAACGACCAAGGTCGCTCGCGGCGATGGAATCGACTGCGCCCGACGTGCCCGCATAGATAAAGAGGATCTGATCCTCGACGGAAAACGGCGCATACTGCCCCTGCTTGAGCAGCTCGACCAGGCGTTCGCCGCGCGTTAGCTGCTGCTGGGTTGCCTTATCCAGGTCCGAACCAAACTGAGCAAACGCCGCGAGCTCGCGATACTGCGCCAGATTGATGCGCAGTCCGCCGGCGGTCTTCTTCATTGCCGGGATCTGGGCTGCGCCGCCGACGCGCGACACCGAAATGCCGACGTTGACACCGGGGCGAACGCCAGCATTGAAGAGCGACGACTCGAGGTAGATCTGACCGTCGGTGATCGAGATCACGTTGGTTGGGATGTAGGCGGCAACGTCGCCTTCCTGCGTCTCCACGACCGGCAACGCCGTCATCGATCCGCCGCCCTTCTCCTTCGACATCTTGGCGGCACGCTCGAGCAACCGACTGTGCAGGTTGAAGACGTCACCAGGGAATGCCTCGCGGCCCGGCGGGCGGCGGAGCAGTAGCATGACCTCCCGGTAAGCGAGCGCTTGCTTGTACAGGTCGTCATAGGCGATCACGACATGGCGCCCCTCATCGCGGAAACGCTCGCCCATGGCGGCACCCGCATAGCACGACATGTACTGCATCGACGCTGGATCGCCAGCCGGAGCCGACACGACGATGGTGTAGTCCATCGCACCGTGTGCCTCCAAGACATTGACCACGGACTTGACCGTCGACTGCTTTTGCCCAACGGCAACATAGATGCAGATGACCTGCTCCTTGTTCTTCGGATCGCCGCCACCCGTGCTCTTCTGATTGATGATCGTATCGAGGATCAGCGCGGTCTTGCCCGTCTGCCGGTCACCGATGATGAGCTCGCGCTGACCGCGGCCGATTGGAATCATCGAGTCGATCGCCACGACGCCCGTCTGCAGCGGCTCCTTGACCGGCTGACGTTCGGTGACACTCGGCGCCTGTCCCTCGATCGGCCGATACTCCTTGACGGGAAGATCGATCGCTCCCTTGCCATCCACCGGCTGCCCAAGAGCATTGACGACCCGACCGATCATCTTGTCGCCGGTAGGCACCGAAATGATGCGCCCTGTGGACTTGACCACGTCACCCTCCGCGACGAGCGTGGCGTCGCCGAGCAGCACGGCCCCGACATTGTCCTCCTCGAGGTTCAGCGCAACGCCCATGACGCCATGCGGAAACTCGAGCAGCTCGGCCATCATGCACCCGCTGAGCCCAAACACCCGCGCGACGCCATCACCGACCTGAAGGACCGTGCCCACCTTCTCCTGGTTGAGCTGGCCCTTGAAGCCTTCGATTTCCTTCTTGAGGACCGAAGTCACCTCAGACGGACGTAGTTCCATGATTCCGTTCTTCTCTGTGAATCGAGCTATTGAATCGACGTATCTCTGCGTTGCGCATCTCTGAGCTACTCAGCGCAGCTCAGCGAGCGAGATGCCCTTGAGTTTGTGCCCGAGCGCCTCGAGCTGCCCTTTCAGGCTCGCATCGAACATCCGATCGCCGATGCGCACGCGAAAGCCGCCGAGCAAGGAAGGATCCAGCCTCGCCGTAAGCAAGACTTTGCTGCGCACGAGCTTGCCCAGCGCGGCCTCCAGCTTGCCGCGGTCCTCATCATCGAGTTCCAAGGCGGTCTCGACGAGGCCTTCGACCTGGCCTCGCGTCTCAAGCGCCCGAACACGAAACCCGGCGGCGATTTCCGCGAGCAGCGCCTGACGGCCGTGCTCGAGCACAACATCCAGGAACTTCTGCGTTCGTTCGTGCACGTTGCGGCCACCCGCGGCCATCACGTTGGTGAGCAGCTCGACCTTCTTGTCGCGTGCCACCTCCGGATTGTCGAGCAGCGTGGTGAGATCGCGCTCGCCGAGCGCGATCGCGAGAACTTGGAGGTCCTCGGCAACGGCGTCGGTCGAACCCTCACCCTTGGTGGCGGCAAACAGCGCGTCGGTGTAGCGATTGGTCAAGGAGGCCATGGTCAGTTCTTCAGCGCCTCGACCTTGCTGAGGAAGTCCTTGACGAACGTCTTCTGGTCCTTGCCGCTCATGTCGCGTTTCATGAGCTTGCTCGCCGCGTTGAGCGAAACGTCTACCGACAGATCGCGAATCTCGGCGATCGCGCGGCGCCGCTCGGCGTCGATTTCCGCAACGGCCTTCTGTCGACTGGCCTCCGCCTCCTGGTGCGCCTTTGCCAAGAGCTCTTGCGCCTGTTTCTCGGCCCGCTCCTTGGCCTCACGGATCTGTCGCTGCGTCTCGAGCCGTGCTGCCTCGAGCTGCCGCTCGGTCTCGAACTGCGCCTTCTCCGCACCGGCCCGAGCAGCGTCCGCCTTGGCGATCGCCGACTCGGCCCGCTCGTCCCGCTCGGCCAGCGCCTTCGTAATCGGTCCGAAGACGTTCTTCCACATGAACGGCAGCGACAACACGAAGATCAGCAGCGTCCAGAAGCCGGCCCCGGTGACCACCTTGAGTGGTTCGAAACCGCCTTCGACGAGGGGAAGCAGGGTTGCAAACGATGTCATCAGGAGCCTCTCGGAACCAGAAGGAAACGGCGACCTACTTGGGTGGCGTGACCGCCGCGAAGTCGGCGGACTTGATCGCCAAGACGATCATGACAACGACCGCGAAGAGCGCCACGCCCTCGATCAGCGCCGACAGAATGAGCGCGTTGCCGCGAATATTCTCGGCGGCGTCCGGCTGCCGCGCAATGGACTCACCGGCCTTGCTACCAATATTGCCGATACCAATGCCGGCTCCGATAACGGCAAGCCCGCCGCCGATACCCGCACCAAGGCCCGTGCCGCTCATCGCGAAAAGAGTCGCAAGCATCATAGTTCGTCTGCTCCTTGCTAGTGGTCTGGGTGCCGGCACATGCCGACAAACAGAATCGAAAGGTAAGTGAAGATGTAAGCCTGAAGGAGGGCAACAAAGCCCTCGATGATCATGATGAAAACACTGAGTCCCACGGCGGGCACGGCCACGGCGTAGGCTCCGTTCTTCAATGAATAAGCAAAGTAAAAAATCAGCGCCATGAACGACAGCACGACGAGGTGCCCGGCGAGCATGTTCGCGAAAAGACGAATGGTCAGCGCCATCGGCTTGACGATCAGCCCAATGAGTTCGACGACAAACATCATCGGAACGAGCAAAGGCGGCAGGCCTGGTGGAAGAAGTCCCTTCCAGAAGCCAAGGACCCCCTGTGTCTGGATCCCTCCCCAGATCATCTGCACCAACGTCAGCAATGCCAGCGCGAGAGTCACGAAGATGCATGCGGTCGGCGTGTAACTCCACGGAACCAGGCCCAGCAGGTTCATGAACACGATGAAGAAGAACAGGAACAGGAAGTAGCCGAGATACTGCTCCCCATCCTCCTTGCCGAGGATCGGCATCACCATTTCGTCACGCACGAACATGACGAAACCCGAAAAGACCCGAGCGACCGGCCCCATGGGACGCCCCTGCGCAGCTGCCAAGAGCGACGAGCGCACGTGCAGGAACACGAGGGCGATCAAGACGATCGCAATCAACTGGATGACGTTGATGTTATAGAACGAAATGTCGAATCCACCGAAGGAGCCGCGAATCGTCTTGTGCGGAACCATGTGGGAGTAAAGGTAGAGAAATACGCCGTCCGCGCCCGGGTCTGCATGCTCGCCTGCGCCGTGCTCCCCGGCGCCGTGCTCCCCAGCAACATGTGGCTGCGACGAGGATTCGCCGACGACGCCCGTATGACCACCGTGCTCTTGACCAACGGACATCGCCGCGGCTTGCCGCGCACCAAACACCGTGAAGCACGCCAACAGCGCCAGCATCACGATCCGTGACTTCGCTTTGTGCATTCGTTCGAGCATTCGAGAGAGGACGTTTGGTGTGTTGCGACTGGGCCGCGAAAGTGCCGCCGGTACCCCGTGCCTCAAGCGTGGGCAACCACGGCAGCGGGAAGCGATCGTCAGGATGGAGTGGAGGAGAACGTGCGAGGAAACGAGCAGGCTGCCGAGCGAGCGCGACAGCTTAGGAACGTGGCCGAGAATTGGAAGACGGAACCGGTCTCCTCGACATCCGCGAGTCGCCCGGCACCGCGCCGGCGCGTACAATCTCGCCGCCCGGCGCCCCGAACCGTAGACATCGAAAAAACAGCAGCTGGAAGCCGAACACCGTGGCAACAAAGCAGAGGGCAAACGAGATGGGATCGCCGGAACGCGACAACGGGCCGGCCAAGAGCAGCGTCCCGATGCCGAGCACGAACAGCTTGGCGAGAAAACCACCCGCCATCGGCGCCAAGAACGCGGCCCCACCCTTACCCACGGCGCGATGCGTCCAGAGACCAACACCGAGGGCAAGCACCCAACCGGTCAAGCCTCCGATCGCGACGCCACGGCGAAGCGCCTGAATGCGCGCCTCGTCGCCAGCAAACGCAGGCATCAGAAAGTAGCCGACAACCACGACGACCAGCGGCGCCAAGCTCGCCAGCAGGTAAGGACGACGCCCAGAACGCGCGCCCGGGGGCGTCTGTGCGGGGCTGTCCTCATGCGGGCTCGGCATGGCCCGTTCATACGCCGCCCTGCGGAACGACTCCAGGCTCTCTTGCGGCTTTTGTGCCAACCGGCGTCTCTGCGACGAAAGACCGCGCCCCGAACGCCTCAGTCCTTGCCCTTGGCTGAGCGCTTTTCTCCGGGCCCGCGCTTGCGACCCTTAAAGAGCGTCCCCGGCGAAACCGTCTCGACCAGGCTGATAAAGCCCCCGACGCCACCGACGCCCGCCCCCACGAGCAGCAACAACGGCGCGGTCCCGAACCGCCCATCGAGCCAGTATCCGGCCAGGGAGAACACCAAGATCACAACGCCAAAGCTCATCCCGGCGCCAACCGACGCGCGAGATCGCCTGGCTCCAGCAGACGGCTTCTTGGATGCGGGGTTCGACACGACGACATCCTACAATCCCTCCAGCCTCCCCCTGAACGGCTCGTTCTGCTTTGATGCCACGATGTCGTTCTTCACACCCACGGAAATCGTCGAGCACCTGGACCGCTACATCGTCGGCCAGGACCGCGCCAAGCGGTCGGTCGCGGTCGCGCTACGCAATCGCTGGCGCCGCCGCCAACTCCCCGAAGACCTCGCCGTCGACGTCTATCCCAAGAACATCCTGCTGATCGGCCCGACGGGCTGCGGCAAGACCGAGATCTCGCGCCGCCTGGCCGACCTGGCCAAGGCGCCGTTTCTCAAGGTCGAGGCCAGCAAATACTCGGAGGTCGGTTACCACGGCCGCGACGTCGAGAGCATGGTGCGGGACCTCGCGGAGATCGCCTTCCGCATGGTACGACGGGAGAAGGCACAAGAAGTGCGCGAGAAGGCCACGGCGGCGGCCCGGGAACGCATCCTCGATGCGCTTTTTGCTGCCGAAGACGTGCGTGAGGTCGACGACGATCCGAGCTTCGTCGGGGATCAGGGCAATGTCCAGTTCGTCAACGACGGCGGCCTGTGGCGCCCGGTGATGGTGCCGGCAGCGGATGACGAATTGCCCCCCATGCTCGGCGACGAAGAGCTACGCCGACAGAGCGAAATGCACGCGGCTCGACGGGCGGAACTCACCCGCGCATTCGACGCCAGCGAACTCGACGATCGCGAGTTCGTACTCGAAGTCCGCGACCGGTCTACGCCGAACCTCAGCGTCATGGGCCCACAGGGCAACGAGACCATGGGCATCGACGCGAGCGCCCTACAGGAACTCTGGGGCCGTAATCCCGCGGACCGCACCAAGGAGCGGCGCCTGTCCGTGCGCGACGCACGCCGCATGCTCACTGAGGAGGAGGAGGACCGGCTGATCGACACAGAGGAGGTGGCCGAAGAGACGCTGCGGCGGATCGAAGAGGAGGGCATCGTTTTCATCGACGAGATCGACAAGGTCGTCGGTGCCGGCGGTTCCGGACCGGACGTATCGCGCGAAGGCGTACAGCGCGATCTGCTGACCGTGGTCGAAGGCTGCACCGTCTACACCAAGTACGGCTTCGTCCGCACCAACCACATCCTGTTCATCGCTGCGGGTGCGTTCCACCAGGCGAAGCCCAGCGAACTCATCCCGGAGCTCCAGGGACGCTTTCCGGTGCGCGTCGCGCTCTTGCCTCTGACGGAGGAGGACTTCGCTCGGATCCTGGTGGAACCAAAGAACAGCCTCGTGCGGCAGTATTCCGCGCTGCTCGAGACGGAGGATGTCCGGCTCCGCTTCGAGCCCGACGGCATCCAGCAGCTTGCCGCCGTCGCCTTCAAGGCCAACAAGACGACCCAAAACATCGGCGCACGCCGCCTGATGACCGCGATGGAGCGTCTGCTCGAGGAGATCTCGTTCGATGCACCGGACCTCGCGGGCAAGGAAATCGTCATCGATGCGGCCTTCGTCACGGAGCGACTCGGAGACGCCGGCGACGATCCCGAACTCATCCGCTACATGATGTAGGGATCCGCTAGACTCTAAGCACCGTGGAAGACATCCCCCTTGCAGATATCCAGGCCGCCGCCCGGGGCGACCAGGACGCCAGCCGCCGCATCGTCGAGGCATTGCATCGCCCGATCCTGGCCGTCGTGCACCGCTTCTGCGGTCGCCGCCTGCGCGAGGACGTCGACGACATCGCCCAGGACATCTTCCTCAAGATCTTCCGTGCCATCGACCGTTTCGACCCGGAACGTGGTGTCAAATTCACCACTTGGGTGTTCACGTTTGTCAAGAACCACTGCTTTGACGTACTAAAGAAGCGTCGAATCATCACACACTCGATGGACGGAGTCGGCGATGACGATGCAATTGAAGGAAGCTGGGAACTCCCGGATACGACCGAGCGTAGACCCCCCGAGCAGTCTCTGAATGCGGAGCTCGGCGCCAAGATCGACCATGCGGTCCAGCAGCTGAGCCCCGATCACCGGATGGTCTTCGTCCTGCGCGAGTTCGAACAACTCGATCTGAAGAGCATCGCAGCCGTAATGGAGTGCAGCGAGGGAACGATCAAGTCACGACTCCACCGAGCCAAGGAGGCCCTGAAGGAACGCCTCCGCCCTTACCTGAAGGCATGAGTAGCACCACGACAGACAGCACACCAGCGGGCGGGACGCCAGAGGATCGGGCTCTGCGTACGCTGCTCACGGAGTGGACGCCACCGCCACCCTCGGCGGGGTTCGTCGAGACGACCTTGCTGCGGATCGAACTCGACCGTCACGTGATCCCCGAGCCGCCGGTGGGCTATGTGGACCGGGTGATGGCGGCGATCGCGGCGGACCGGGCCCCGAGCCGTAGCGGCGGCACGATTCAGCTAGCGCCAGAAGTAGCAGCACCAGAAGTAGCAGCACCGGAAATTCAGGCCGGTTGGCGTCGGCCGACGGTCCTGGCGGTCGCGCTCGCCGCTGCCCTCGTGCTTTTCGCTGTCCTACCATTCGTCCGCAACCGCGGCGACCAACGGCCCATGGACGCATTCGCTCGCGCGGCCACCGTGGACGACCTCGTCGACCCCGGGCGCTATCCAATGCTCGGCAGCAACGCATTCACACGAGCGGTGGCCTTGGTCCGCGCGGAAAGGATCGACGACCACGGCGAAAACGGCGGTCTCTGGCTACCAGCCGCACCGCCGCTCGCTGTCGACGCCGGACTGGTCGACGCCGAACTAGTCGACGCCCCCTGGGACGACGGTCCTTCGGACAACTCTCCTTGGGACGACTCTGCGGGGGATCGGGCTCCCCGTGAGGGCCGATGACCGAGCTTCGGATCCATCGGCTCAGGCTGGGCCGGGCGCTCGGCTGTGTTGCAGTAGCGCTGCTCCCGGCATCGATCCCAGCTGGCCTACAGAGCGCGTCTCGGGCCGCGCAGCGCTACCAGCCGACCGAGGCCGAGCGAGCGTTCGTCATGCAGCTGGACTCGGCCTGGAGCACGGGCAAGCCGGAGCGTGTGCTGCGGCTCTTCGATTTCGTGCACCCACAGGCGCGTATGGCTCTGCGCGCCAACGTGCTCGCGACGACGGGTGGACGCGGCGCTAAGCGCCGGAGCACGATCGTCGCGGCGTTCGCCCTCGAACGCGACGACAACCGGCAACAGCGCGCGCTGTTCCTGCGCGCCGAGGTCGAGTTGCACGGTAAGACGACCGTGCGCGGCGGACAGTTTGACGTGCTGGTGTTCACGCCAAGCTCGGCGGACCACGCCACAAGACCCAGAGGCCTCCTGCTCGCCCGAACCACGCGCGACGTCCAACGCCGGGTCGACGCGGGCGGCGGCAAACCAATCGGGCGCGACTTCTGCACGAGTTGCCAGGCGTGCAACTTCCGGATCGGCGCGCCGGCGCGCGGCAACTGGGCGATCATCGCCAAGCCGCAGGGCTCCAGCGGTGTGATCGATGCGGCCGAGATCTATGCACTCGACTTCGATATGGCCCTCGAGTTCGGTGTCCACGGCGCGGCCATCACGGCAACCAAACCAACGGAGGTCATCGACGCGTTGCTGGGACGCGCACGGACGCGCATCGCAGCACAGCTCGGCCAGGATGCCGGCACCGCAGCGTTTCGAGACGTCACGTTGGCAGGCCTGCATGGCCGCTGCACGTCGCTGCGCGCCTCGACACGCCGCGGCGCGCGGCGCTTCGACCTCTACGGCTTCGCAGCTGGAGCAATCCTCTATACGCTCTGCCTCCAGGCCCCCGCCGGCGCCTTCAAGACGCGGAGCGCTGACGTCCGGGCCCTGCTGAGCACGTTCCAACGCATGGACGCAACACACCCGGACGTCCGTACCGAGGCCGTCGTCGCCGCCCACGGCGGCCCAGGAAAGTTCGCCGCGGATCGCGGCTTCGCCGTGGCCGAGATCGGTCTGGAGATCCCTGCTCCTGCGCCAACCTGGCGCACGGCTTTGGGCCTCGGCGCGGAGTGGTTTCAGGCCAAGTGGACCTGTCCGACCTCGCACAGCATGTTCGTCGTGAGTGGGACCAAACGCCCGATGACTCGTCTCACGATGTCGGCGGCGCGCGCCTGGCTCGGCATGTGGAAGAAGGGACGCGCTTGCGCCACAGGGCTTCCCGAGTTCGTCACCGACCGTCGACCGAAGCGCTGCAAGATCGGAGCACACGAAGGGTGGGAGGTCGACTATTCGTTCCGCGCAACCACGGGTCGTTCCAAAGGCTTCCTGATCGCGATCCCGCATGGCGATACCATCATCTCGTTGCAAGGTCGTGCAACGCCCGGCGCACGCCAAGACGAGCTCCTCGCGTTGCTGCATAAGACCGCGCACAGCCTGCGGCTCGCCGGGCTGTAGCTTCTCCGGGCTGCAGCTTCTCCGGGCTGCA
>CAYSWE010000008.1:17180-22458 GCA_964434515.1 uncultured Phycisphaerales bacterium
CGCAACCGAGCCAGCGTTCGAGTGCTACGGCGTTGGCTCAGCGTAGCGGCGAACGCGTAGCTCACGGACGACGAAACCGAGTGCCATCCGACGCTCGATCCCGCCGCGCCAGGATTCGGGCACGAGCCAGCTGAGATGACGCCAATCGAGGCAGGCGAGACGCTGCCGGGCAGCAGAGCGGCGCGCCGGATCCCGATCCTCTAGGGCAGCCAAGACCGGGCGCAGAGCCTTGGGACACTGCGCGGGCCCGCGCTCTCTTGGTGCGAGTTCGATCATGACACGGACAGGACCTGGCCGGGTACACAAGGCAGCGCGCATCTCGCGCGCCCCCACCAGGGATCGCCGGTCGCCCTGAGAACCCAGGAGAACCACGAGCGCGAACTCGAGACAGAGGGACATCCAAGAAGTCTACAGCTATACTGGAGAGCATGCGCCTAGGCCTCAGTCAAGTCCTGCGAACCGAACAACGGCTGGTTCAGTCGCCACAGATGATCCAGGCGATGCAGGTTCTGCAGTATCCGCTGCTCGAGCTGCGTGACCGCATCGAACAGGAACTCGAGGAGAACGTCCTCCTCGACCGTAAGGAGAAGGACACGAGCGCCGAGCAAGAGCTGCGGCGCGAGCAGGCCGACAGCGAGCCCACGCCCGAGGAAGTCAGCCTCGCGACGTTCGAACAGCTCGAAGAACTCGAGCGGCGCCGGCAGGATTGGAGCACACGCATCCGCCGTTACAGCGACGGCGACGAAGACGCCAAGTTCGAGGCCCTGGCAAACTCGCCCGGACCCAGCGAGACGCTGAGCGAGCACCTCTTGGCCCAGGTCGCCATGCTCGAACTGAGCGACGACCTCCGCGAACGAGTCGAGCTGCTCATCTTTTCGCTCGACCGCGATGGACGTCTGGTGACGCCCGTCGAGGACCTGCTCGAGGAAGCCGAGTGCGATCAGGACGCGCTCGAGGAAGCGATCGCGGTCGTGCAGTCGCTCGAGCCCACGGGCGTGGGTGCGCGCGATCTCCGCGAGTGCCTGCTACTACAGATCGCGGCCTTGCCCGGCGCGCCCGAGCTCTCGGCACGGATCGTCGCGAGCCATCTCGAAAACCTGAGCATGAACCGCCTGCCTCGCATCGCCCGCGAAACCGGGGCGAGCATCGAGGACATCAAGGACGCGGTGGAGTTCCTTCGCCGCAACCTGCACCCGCACCCCGGTGCGCCCTACGGCGACGTCCGCAACCAGGCCATCGTGCCGGACATCGTCATCGAAGAGATCGACGGACGCTTCGAGCTGCGCGTCGAAAAGGGCGGCATTCCGTCGCTGGCCATCTCGCCGGTCTACAAGCGTCTGCTCCAGGAAGCCAAGGGCGACCCCAAGGTCCAAGAGTATCTACGCAAGAAGGTCGAGTCCGCCAAGTGGTTCATGGACGCGATCCACCAGCGCCAAAACACCGTGCAAAAGATTGCCACCGCCGTCGTGGAACGGCAGGCCGAGTTCTTGCGGCGCGGAATCCGCCACCTGAAGCCACTGCGCATGCAGGACATCGCCGACGAGGTCGGTGTCCACATTTCGACCGTCAGCCGCGCGATCTCGGGCAAGTACATCCAGACGCCGCAGGGCATCTTCGACATGAAGCGATTCTTCTCGGCCGGCACGCGCGCCGACTCGGGAGAGCTCGTGAGCCAGCAGGCCGTCAAGCAAAAGCTACGCGAGATCGTCGACGCCGAGGACAAGACCAAACCGCTGTCGGATGATGCCATCGTGCATCTGCTCGAAAAGGCCGGCATCCACATCGCACGACGCACAGTCACCAAGTACCGCAAGGCCTTGTCCATCCCGTCGAGCAATCAGCGCAAGGCCTACTGAGGCGCGCCTTGACGCGCAGAGTCCGACCACCTACGGTCTCCGATTCATAGACAAATCGACTGGGAAACCGCGAGGTGGGAAGCCGGTGTGAATCCGGCGCGGTCCCGCCGCTGTGAGCGACGACGAGGAGAGCGACGAACCACTGGTCGTGCGTGCCAAGCACGACTGGGAAGGTGCTCTGCCGAGGATGACTCGCGAGCCAGAACACCCCTCCGGCCTCCTGCGACTTTTCACGCAATCTCGAGGAGAAGATATGCCGTCGCTCAGCACACCCGCGCGCGGGTTCCGTTCGTTCGTTCCGTTCGCGTTGACCGCTGCCGTTGCGGTCCCAGGCGCCACTCTTGGTGCGCAGCTTCGCGTCGCGCCGGGCCTCACCGCGCGCACGATCACCTTGCCGCGCCCGGCGCGCGGCTGGGCCAATCTGGACCTGTTGCCATCGGGCGATCTTGTTGGGTTCGAAGGCAGCAAGCTCGTCATCCTCGACGCGAAGACCGGCGCCGAAAAGACCGTGCTCGCACGCATCCCGCCGGTGTTCGGCACGGACGTCCGGGTCGGCCCTACGGGGACGACCGTGTTCTTCGGTGAGTCGACGCTGGGTGGCATCTTCGCCTACGACCTGACGAACAAGGCCACGCGCAAGATCGCCACGGTCAGCGGCAGCTTCGACTTCCGCTTCCATCCCCGTGAAGGCGAGCGCTTCCTGTGGATGACAGCGGACCCCGGTTTCCGGGGTGTCTGCCGCGTGCTGCGCCTCGACACGGCCACCGGCGCCCTCGACAAGATCATCGCCGTGCCAGGGTTCGCCGGACCATTCGTCATCGATCCGTCTGGCAATCTCTACCTCGCGCCTGCACCCAGGAACCTGCAGAAGAAGCGACGCATCCTGCGCTGGACGGCAGCGCAGGTGCGTAGCGCCATCGGCCCCAGGGAGCTGTCCGAGAAGGACGCGACCGTGTTCGCCACGGGCATCGACAGTGCCTTGGATATGACGCTCGACGAGGACGGGGTCGTTTACGTCGCCGACGTGACCAAGGGCACGAGCTCGCTGCTCGAGCTCGGCGTGGCCGGCGGCTCGAGGTTCGCCCGCAACGTGGTGCGCGACGCGAGCCTCTTCGTCACCCACGTGTTCCGTCACTCCGGCGCCCATCCCTTCGAGCGCTATGGACGTCCGGGGACATCGCTGGTGGTCCACTTGACAAACTTCAAGTCCATCGACCAAGTCGCCTTCGTCACACCCGAGCGCCCCGTGCTCACGGTCGCGCCGACCAAGACCCCACGCGCCGGGACCTCGATTCAATACCTGGCGCGGCGCCTGCCGCCGAGCGTCGCGGCCCTCTGGCTCTTCGGTGCCGGCCTGCAACCGGAGCGGCCGCTGTTCGCCATCGGCGCCCGCGGCCAGCGCTTTCCGGACTTCGGCATCGTGCTGAGCGCTCCGTTCCTCGCCGTGGCCGGGCAGAGCAACTCCACGGGAATCTCGCTCCGCAAGGTGCGAACCCCGAACGTCGCGGGAATTCGCTGGACCACGCAGGTCGTCGCCGGCCCCGTTCCGGCGCTGCCCGGCGGCGCTGCACCGCCGCCCCTGGTCACGAGCGCACCGCTCGTCGTCCAGACAAAATAGCGCCTGCTTGCATCGTGGCGCACCCCGGCGGATCCTCCGTGGTATGAGCGAACGCCTCTACTTTCGTCAACTGCTCGCTGGCCGAGATTTCGCAACGAAGGACCCCATCGCCCGACAGATGGTCAACTTCGTCTACCTCATCGGAGACCGCGACACCGGCGAAGCCCTGGTGGTCGATCCGGCTTACGATGTGCGGGACCTGCTCGCAGTCGCGGCGGCCGACGAGATGAAGATCACCGGCGTGCTCGCCACGCACTTCCATCCGGACCATGTCGGCGGGGATCTCTTCGGCAACCCGATCGAAGGCGTCCGCGAGCTGCTCGAACTCGAAGGCATGAAGATCCACGTCCAGCGCGCCGAAGCTCCCTGGGTCAAAGAGGTGACGGGCGTCTCCGACACGGATCTCGCGCTGCACGACAGCGGCGACGTGGTGCGTGTCGGCAACATCGACTGCACCTTGGTCCACACGCCCGGACACACACCGGGCAGCCAATGCTTCCTCGTCCAAAACCGGCTGGTCGCCGGGGACACGCTCTTCCTGAACGGCTGTGGTCGCACCGACCTGCCGGGCGGTGACCCACGCCAACTCTACCTGTCGCTCACGCAGAAACTCGCCCAAGTTCCCGACGACGCCACGCTCTTTCCCGGACACCTCTACAGCGAAGAAGCGTCCGCCTCGCTCGGCGAGACACGCAAAACGAATGCGGTGTTCCGGCCAAAGACCGAGGCCGAGTGGTTGCGGCTCTTCGGCTGAACCGGCTGCCGAGCGCGATAGGCGAATGGTTACCCGGCCTGGACTCGAACCAGAACTAGAAGTACCAAAAACTTCTGTGCTGCCGATTACACCACCGGGTAGGACTCGCCGCGACGCAAGCGATGGTTACCCCGCCTGGACTCGAACCAGAACTAGAAGTACCAGAAACTTCTGTGCTGCCAATTACACCACGGGGTATCACGTGGACCGGCGGGATCGTAACGCACAGCCTCGCCCAATCAAGGAGCCAACCGCAAGCTTCGCCAAAAGCCGTCGCCCCGCCGGCCAAGGTGCGGCAGCGCCGCGGATAATGTCGGCGATTTCTGCTCCCGACCACTAGAGTTACGCCGTGGCCCAGGCAACCGGACAGGCACGACCGGAAGACTCCGCGACTCCCCGGCTGAGCGCGCTGGGGACGCTGCACATCGAACGCGAACTCGGCTCCGGCGCCCACGGGACGGTCTACCTGGCGCAGGTCCTCGAACCGACGCTCGGTCTTGCGCCAGGAGCTCGCGTCGCGGTCAAGTTCCTCCACCAGCGGCTGGTCGAGGACCCCGTGTGGATCGAGCGGTTTCGGCGCGAGGCCGAAATCGGCGCGAGCGTGAAGCACGCCAACGTCGTGCGCATCCACGGGCTGGTCGAAACCGAGCTCATGGGGCTGCAGCTCGCCTATCTGGTCATGGACTACATCGAGGGACGCACACTGCGCACCGAGCTGAACGAGAACGGCGCCGTGGTCGAGGCGCTCGTGCGGCGAGTCGGCGCGGAGACAGCGCGCGGCCTCGACGCACTGCACCGCCGCCACGTCGTGCACCGCGATGTGAAACCGGAAAACCTCTATCTCAGCGACGAGGGCGTGACCAAGATCGTCGACCTCGGATTCGCTCGACACGAGATTGGCCACGGCCGGTCGATGCCCGGTTCCGCCGTTGGCGGCACACCGGCCTACACGGCGCCCGAGTGCCTACGCGGGCGCCGGGCCACCCCAGCCAGCGACCTCTATTCCCTAGGCGCCGTGCTCTACGAGATCGCCACCGGTCGACATCCGTT
>CAYSWE010000008.1:22468-23617 GCA_964434515.1 uncultured Phycisphaerales bacterium
CAGGACGGCGATGCCCTGATCGACGCGCAGCTGCACGCGAGTCCCAAGCCCCCGTCCGCGCTGGCACCGCGCGTCAGCCCACTGCTTGATCGGCTCGTGCTCTCGCTGCTCGAGAAGCAGCCGGACGCGCGGCCGCGCAGCGCCGAACTCGTCGCCCGGATCTTGGAAGCCGGTGAGAGTTCCGCCTGGTGGCGTGAGTATGCCCGCAGCGCACCCGTCGTCCGGTCCGAACGGCGGCTGCGCGTACGAAGACGCCCCACCGCGACGCCGTTCGTCGGGCGTTCCAGCGAGCAGGCGCAGGTCGAGGCTGCTTTCAAACGGGTCCAGCGAGGCAAGTTCGCGGTCATTCATCTACGCAGCCCCGAAGGCAGCGGCAAACGCCGCTTGGTCGACGAGTTCGTGAGCAAGCGACTGACGGCAACACATGGGATTCGGTTCTTCGCCGGACGACCCGCATCGCGTAGCGAGGACACGCCGCTCTCGCCGCTCGGCAGCTTCCTCATCGACCACTACGCCGACGTGGAACGTGTGCCGGATCCGCGCGAGGACCCGCGCGCCTTCGAGCAACTGGTCGAGCGCCTATCGATCCGCCTCGAACACGAGACGCCACTCGACCGGACCGCGGCGCGCGGACTCGCGAGATTCTTGCTCCCCGACACCGGACACCCAACTCGGCCCCCCATCGCCGCCGCCGCGGCTGCGCTGCGAGCTATCGGCTCGCGCGGCCAGCCACTCGTGCTCCGCATCCACGACGCGGGCGAGATCCGCGATCAGACGAGGGAGGTCCTCGCCGAGTTGACCAAGGCTCCGGGATCCGTGCCCGTCCTGCTGTTCCTCATCTCGCACACCGAGGCAAGATCGCCTGACCTAACGACCTTTGCCAGCGAACCGCTGGAGTTGCGACTCGCCCCACTCGACGAAATCGAACTCGCTACGTTCGTCGCGGACCTGTTCGCAACCACGGACGAAGCCGCGACCGCCGCACGGTTCCTGCGCGCGCAGCTCACTCCCTACCCAGGATTGGTGCTCGACTGCCTGGCGTCGCTTGCCGAACACGGGGACCTGAGCGGCGCGCCCGGGAGCTACGAGAATCTGCATGCGAGCGCGACGCTTCCGCTCGAGGGGAAGCTCGCGAGCTTTCTGCTGACT
>CAYSWE010000009.1:0-23308 GCA_964434515.1 uncultured Phycisphaerales bacterium
CTGGCGCCAGCAGGAGCAGTTCGAAGCGCAAGCAGAAGCGACGTACGCTCCATCAAAAGCTCAGCCCTGAGCTTGTCGCCCGACTGAGAGTGTGGTTGGCGAAATCGGGAGCTCGCTCGCTACCGCGCGGGATCGCGAGCAAACGGCGTAAGCGGATGAAGTAGCCGGTTGCGGACCGCGCGTTCCGGAGGCAACGGCGCGACGTCACGGCAAGCCGGAGGCGGTTCGATTCCGCGTGCTGATTGGTCGTGCCGCAACGCGTCCGTCAGCGAGGTCCGTGGGCGCAGCACTGCAAGCCCGTGGCAAGATCGCTGGCATCGGCCGCGTGGCCACGTCGACTACCAGCGATTCAGTCGTGTCCGGATTACCGAGGCGGCGCCCTGGTAGTAGGCCTGCGTGCGCACGACGAGCGGCACCGACGCGTCGGCCGGCGTGATTTGCCACTTGCCCTGGACTTTTTGCATCAGGTCGATGCGTCGCTTGGGTGAAAGGATCGCAAGCCGGGTGCCTTCGAAGTCGCCGAGCTTTTGGTAGTTGCCGATCAGGGCGCGTTGTCGGAAGCCAGGATCGAGGATGTTGGCGCCGAAGAAGTGGCTTTCGTAGTCGATGCCCAGCGTGGCCAGGATGGTCGGGGCAAGGTCGATCTGCGAGCAGCGCTTGGTGATGGTGCCGGCCGCTTCAATGCCGGCGCCGAACATGAGCAACGGGATGTGGTAGCGCTTCACTGGCAAGCCGACGCGACCGGCCGACCTGGCGCAGTGATCCGCGGTAATCACGAACAACGTGTTGGCGAACCAGGGGCGTTGGTGTGCTGCTTCGATCAGGCTCCGCAACGCGAAGTCCGTGTATTGGACCGCGCCGGCGCGTTTCGTGCCCGATGGGATCGGCACCTTGCCGGCCGGGTAGGTGTAGGGCCGGTGGTTGCTCGTCGTCATGATATGAAAGAAGAAGGGTTTGCCGTCCGCCGCGTCTCGGTCGGCCTCGCGAAGGGCACGCCGGTAGAGATCGCCATCGGCGACGCCCCAGGCGTTGGCGAAGGTGACTTCGTCGCTGCCGAAGTCGCTCTGGTCGACGACCCGATAGCCGCAGCCCCGGAAGAAGGCATTCATGTTGTCGAAGAAGCCCCGGCCGCCATAGAAAAACGTAGCGTCGTAGCCCCGGTCGGCGAACACCTTGCCGAGGTTGTAGTAGCGCGTGCAATCCGGGCGCTTGACGATCGAGCGTCCGGGCGTCGGTGGTAAGGACAGCGTCACGGCTTCGAGGCCTCGCGTCGTGCGCGTTCCCGTCGCGTAGAACGCATCGAACGCGCGGCATTTCGAGATCCAGGTGTCGAGGAACGGCGTGAGATCGCCGAGGCCGCCATAGCGCACCAAATACTTTGCGCTGAGGCTCTCGACGGTGATGAGGATGACGTTGGCCCGCAGTCGCGGACGCCCCGTATGTGTGTTGCGGGCGAGGTCGAAGAGCCTGTCGGGGTGGAGCCGCGTCTCACCTGGGAGTAGGACTTGTTCGGCCAGCAGCGCCGACAGCTTCTCCGGGTCGCCGATTGCATAGAAGCGCGCATAGTCGAGTGTGTTGTTGCGAAACGCTGCGACGAACTGGTAGGGGCCGCTCGAGGCCAACTCCTTGACGTAGTTGTTGGTTTCGTGGTCGCGGACACTCTGGTCGACCAAGGCGGCGGAGCCGACGCTGCCTACTAGCAACACGGCGACGATGGCGACCCGCTGGCGCCAACCGGGCGCACGGCCGAGCGCGCGCCAGATCGCCCGCCGCAACGGCCACACGACCAGCAGGGATACGAGGCCAAGTCCCCCGAAGATCCACGGCATTGGATAGGACTCGCGGATGTTGTCGGTGACCTCTTGCCGGTAGATCAGGTAATCGACCGAGATGAAGTTGAATCGGGCGTCGAACTCGCCCCAAAAGAGCCATTCGGCGACGACGACAAAAAACAGAGCGTAGACGAACACAAACACGCCAGCGAACGCAGTGGCGCGCACGGCGCGCAGGCCGAACAGCCGCTGGGGAAGCATGGCACCGAGAGTCAGCGCTAGGAGCACGTGGGCGAGAAACGCCAGGTCGTAGAATGCTCCGACGGCAAAGATTCGCAGCAGCGTCGAACTTTGATGTGGGATCTCTCCCCAGGCGCGAACCAGCAGCGCGCCGCGAAGCAACGCGAAGACGAGCAGCGCGAGCAGGCCAAACCCGAGGACGAGGTGGACTCGCGTGAGCGCCGCGCGTCTCGGTCGCTCGCGCTCGATCGGCGTAGTCACGCGTTCTTAGAACGGCTTCATCAGAGCCAAGTAGGCGGCGCCGGCGCCGAGCGCGGCGGCGACCAGCCAGGCCAAGCCGGCCGGCAGGATCTTGCGCTTGTAGAGCGCCGGCAACCCACCGAGGACCAGCCAGATTCCGATTTTTGCGAGCAGCCACTTCGGCATGCCGAGCTCGTGCTTGGCCATCATGCCGAAGCCGGGAACGAGCATCACGAGCAGGCCCGCTCCGTGCAGGATGCTCGCGAGCTTCGGTGTGTGGCCGCCCTCGCGGGGCTGCAGCAGGATGCCGCCGAGTCCCAGGAAGATCAGGACGAGGCCGGTGATGTGGAGGACTTTGTAGATTTCGTAAGGCATGGCGCGTGAGGGTAGCACGCGGGGCGGCGGTCAATCCACCGACACGATCAGCGGGGGCGTCTTCAGGACCGCGATGCGGGCCGGCTCGAGTCCGAGATGGCGGCCGTCGGAGAGCGAACTCCAGGTCGCGCGCACTTCGTATTCGCCGGGCGGGATGTGTCCGTGCACGAGCTTGGTCAGGTCGAACTCGCGCGTCAGCATGCCGTGGCTGGCGAGCTCGCCGAAGTCCTGGGCGGTGAGCGCGCCGGGCCGTTCGTATGCGGACCCGTTCCACGAGACGCAGTCGACGATTTGCGCTGGTGCCGGCATCGGGGCTTCGTCCATGCGTAGCCCGCCGAAGAGCGTCACCGAACGATGTGTGTTCCGCTGGTGAGCGGTATCGACAAGCGTGATGCGCACTTCGCGGGGCCAGCTGAGCCGCTTGCAGACGCGGATCGAGCTGTGGCTGCGATTGGTCAAGCGCAGTTGCACGCGCGTTCCGCCCATGCGGAGCAGGGTCAAGTTCAGGCCGGGCGTTGGCTCGGCGCTGCGCCTGCGAATGCGGATCGAGGTCCCGTCGGAGCGCAGCTCGGGTCCGTCGCCGCGGCGCTTCCAGCTGGCGGAGCATCGTACAGTGCCGGCTTGGATCCGCTCATAGAGCCCGAAGTGTCCGCTGCGCGAATCAAAGACGAGGCGCGTGAGATCGACGTGGACACGCAGCTTTGCTCCTGGGCTTACGGAGAAGGGGGGCGTCGCGCCTTCGATCACGCGCGCCGGAACCGCGGCCACGCCGCCGCCGGGCTTGAAGTGCAGCGCCACGCTCAGGTCTGCCAAGGCGAGCGTCGTGTCCGTGGGGTTGTGCACGGTCAGAGTCAACTCGAGTGGATCACCGGCGATCGGCCGCGCCGCACCGCCGAGCTCCAGCGTCGGGATCGGCGTCTTGGTGATCGAGAGGGCGAGCGCCGGCGCTTGAATCTCACCGGTCCACAGCCGAGCGACGCTCTGCTTCCGGACGCGGAAACTCGCTTCTCCATAGGGCACGTCTTGGGTGGGCTTGGCGTACGTGCAGCGGACCCGATACTGCCCGGGAGGCAATCGCACGGCTTCCGAGTGCGTTCGGGCTTTCGTGGGCAGATCGACCCGTCGGAATCCCGTGGTGCGCAGCGTCGTCGACCACACCTCGCCAGGGTCGAGCTTTCGGATGGTGCCTTGGATCCCGCGTGCCCATTCGCTTTGGAATGGGCGCGCCGCGGGGGCAAAGGTGCGGCCATCGGTCGCGACGAGTTTCCAGGAAGGAAACGGAACCAACGGTACGTGCTCGGGCACGAAGAAGTGGACTGGCCCCGTGCCCGTGTTCGTGAACGTCGCGGTCAGCACCACGGGCGCGCGCGAGTCGACGACTGCGTGTTCGAGCTTGGCCTGCAGCCGTAGTTGGCCGACTGCTTGGATCTTGCGCGGTGTGGCGGCGAGGCGCCGGACCGGTTCGGCGGGCCGTTGGCCGCGCTTCAGCGAAGCGGGCGTGCCCGCGGCCGGCGTGCTGGCGAGCTTCGCGAGGGCGGCGGGGCTCGATCCGTAATAGCTTCGCACGGCAAACACGCCGCCCGCGACGCCAGCCGCTGCTGCGCCGATCAGCGCGATCACGGCGACGCTCTTGCTCACCGTGGGGGTGGCGGATGGAAGAGCCCAGGGGATCAGCGAGATCGCCCACCCGCGGCTGTCACCGTGCCAGTCGCGATCGAGCGTGTGGCGCAGCAGCTCGAGCCCGCGCCGGATTCGCGTGCGTGCCGTTTCGACCGGGACGCCCAGGGTCGTGGCGACGTCGCGCGGTGGGAGTTGGTCCAGGTAGCGCAGCACGATGGCTCCGCGATAGCGCTCGGGTAAGGCGAGCACCGCGTCGACCAGGCGCCGGCGGGTCTCTTCGCGCTCGACGATCTGCGCGGTCGAAGGTAGGTGCTCACGCCTGGCGGCGGCGCGCTCGTGTGTGCGTCGGCGCGCCTCACCGCGTCGGATCTTACGGACCGCCTGCTGCGTGACCGTGGCCAGCCAGCCGCGCGGGCTCGCGTGGTTCCTCGGTGGCCGTTCGCATGCTTCAATCCAGGTCTGCTGCACGGCGTCGTCCGCAGTCGCAGCGTCGTGGACCAGCACGCGAGCGAGGCCACGCACGAACTGGGAGTGGGCTAGCAACGAGTTCACGGTGACGGCGTCCTTCGGTTTCATGATGGTTTCTCCGGCGTCCTTCCGGGGCGCGTCGATTCTTTCAAGACGCCCTTTCAGGACGCCCTTTCAGGACGAGAGTCCCGCCCGAAGCGAATCCGGTTCAAGATCCTTCCGCGTGCCGGAATGCCGCGGAAGGCGTGAACCGGTCGCGTGTCGTTACGTCTTCTCTATCTTTCCGCCCGCAGACCCCTCGACAAGATCCCGATGCACCGAAGCCGCGCCGCAGCGTTCGTTCCCTTCTTACTCTACGCCGGAATCGCCGGGTCAAGGCTGCCAGCGCAGGGCGCACCGGCCGGATTCGCCGAGGATTGGGCGCTGGCTGTGGATCGAGCCAAGGTGCTCGACCGGCTCATCCCGGGCACGCCGGACTCCTACTACTATCGGTGTCGATACTTTCAAGACACTGGCGCGTTCGACAAGGTCGCTCCGTTGCTGACAGCCTGGATCCAGCGGCACGGCCGGACGCCGCGCGTGATCCAGATCGAAAATCGACAGGCGCTGCTGACCTACGACAAGGATCCACAGGCGACGCTCGGCTTCCTGCAACGCCGGCTTGGCTTGCGCTTTGATCACGAGCGTCCGATGGCAGCGGCGACGCGGAGCCTGCCATCCAAGCTCGACGCGCAGGCGATCACGCCGGCTGCGTTCACCAGGCGAGCACTCAAAGAACACCCGGGTTCGGTGCAGGGATTCCGCGCGTCTGCGTTCCGTGCCTTGCTGGCTGGGCCGGTCAACGATGATCTTCTCTTGGATCTCTTGGAGCGGCTGTGGCGCCCTGATGTGGTCAACCTGCCCGCCTTGGTCGTGCGTAACCTCGGGCACAAACGGAGTGGCGGTTTCGGGTCGTTGCGGATCCACAAGAGCCTGCTGCGGGGGCAGCTCGAGGAGTGTGTTCGGTTGCGCCCGACTCTGCTGAACGAGCCAGCCTTCGTCGAAATCTACCTGCGGCGGCTCAGGCCCGATGCAGACGTGGATTGGCGGTATGACTCTCAGGCCAGGCTTGCCTACCTGGAGCGCCTGGAGTCGTTTGTCCAGCGCCTTGCTCCGGCGCACAACTCGCTCAAGGCGCACGTGCTCTATCATCGGCTGCGCTACGATCTCGAGGTTGGACGGCCGGACAGGGCTCGGTTCCTGGCATACCTGAGATTGCCGCGAACTGCCTCCTACACAAATCCAACGGTTCGGGGGCGACGTCGCTCGTCCGAGCTCGTCGACGCAACGCACAACTTTCCGACCGGGTTTGCGCGGATTGGCGACGACGAGCCGCTCGTGCGTGCCTACCTCAGGCATTTCTTCGCACGCGAGGACTCGTACGAGGGCTATGCGGAGGTGGTTCGAAGCGACTACCTGCGGCGCCTGTTTGCCGAGACCAAGCTTTTGCTCGGGGTCGGCGACATGGAGCGCTGGTACTCGCTGCTCAACGATCCGGCCTATTACGAGGTGCTCAAGGAGCGCGTCGAGGTCAACTTCGCTGCCACGCAGCGACGCTTCTATCGCGTCGGCGATCCGGTTGCGATCGACGTCGACGTGAAAAACGTTCGCAAGCTGCTGGTCAAGGTGTTCGAGATCAGCACGTTCAACTATTACCGGGCCATGGGACACGAGGTGACCGCCTCGATCAACCTCGATGGTCTGGTCGCGAATCACGAGCTGGCCCGCGAGTACTCGGAGAACTCGCTCCGCCTGGTCCGGCGCCATTTGGAGTTGCCGGAGTTGGCCAAGCCGGGCGTCTACGTCGTCGAACTCATTGGCAATGGGATCTCGAGCCGTGCGGTCATTCGCAAGGGACAGCTGCACTACACCGAGCGCCTCGGTTCGGCCGGGCACGTGTTTACGGTTCGCGACGAGAGCGGGACACCGCAGATTGGCGCCTCCATCTGGTACGGCGGTAAGGACTACAAGGCGGACGACGGCGGTGCGATCGTCATTCCCTACTCGACCAAGCCCGGTGGACGATCGATGATTCTGCGCAGCGGTGCGCTGTCGAAGCTTGCCAGATTCGAGCACCGCGCCGAGCGCTACACCTTGCATGCGGCATTCCATGTGGATCGCGAGTCGCTGGTGGGCGGCAGCCGAGCTCGGATCCTCGTGCGCCCGACGCTCATGGTGCACGGCCGCCAGGTTGCGCTCGAGCTGCTCGAGAAACCCGTGCTGTCCATCCGTGCTCGCGACACGCATGGCATCGAATCGACGCTCGATGTGCGTGACTTCCAGCTGCACCCGGACCGCGAGTCGGTGCACGAGATTCGCGTCCCGCGAGACCTTGCGAGCCTGACCGTCGCGCTCCGCGGCAGCGTCAAGGTCCTGAGCGAGGACAAGACCGTGTCGCTGGCGAGCGCGGCGCGCGTGTTCTCGGTGAATGGGATCGACGCGACCCCGCGCACCGCGTGCCCGCTACTGGGGCGCGATCCGTCGGGCTACTGGCTGGACGTGCGTGGCAAGAATGGTGAGCCCAAGGCCGCCCGCGCCGTGCGCGTGACCTTGCACCACCGTGACTACACCGATCCATTCGTCGTGACGCTCAAGACCGACGAGCGTGGACGGATCGAGCTTGGTGCTCTTGCTGGGATCGTGCGAGTCGGGGCCTCTGGCTTTCCTGACCAGGTCGGTTCGTGGCGGCTGCAAACGGCGGCACGAACCTATCCGGCCGCTCTGCATGGCGTCGTTGGTGAGACGCTTCGCGTTGCCTACAACGGCCGTGAGAAGACCACGACTCGTGCCGCTGTATCCTTGCTCGAGGTGCGGGATCGACGTTTCGTCAGGGACGCGTTCGAGCATGTCGCGCTGGTTGAGGGCTTCCTCGAACTGCGGGATCTCGAGCCCGGCGACTACAGCCTGTGGCTCAAAGAGGCCGCCCGGACGATCGCAGTTCGGGTCACCGCCGGAGCGCGCAAGGGCGCGTGGGCGGTCGGACGCGATCGGCTGCTCGGAGCCTCAGGGAGCCGGCCGCTACAGATTACCGGAGTGTCGGTCGAGGCCGGGAGTCTGCGCGTGAGGCTGGCCAATGCCGGCAAGGACGCGCGCGTGCACATCCTCGCCACGCGCTACCTGCCGCCGTTCGATCCGTTCGTCGACCTGAGGCTGCCCGTTGGTCCCACCGCCGGCGTCCGCAGTCTCGAGCATCCCGAGTCGTCGTACCGATCGGGCCGCGAAATCGGTGCCGAGTATCGCTACATCCTCGATCGGCGCTTCGTCAAGAAATACCCCGGCAACATGCTCCGGCGGCCCGGTCTCATCCTGAATCCGTGGGCGGTCGGCGACGACGCGTCGGCGACCGAGACGGACTCCTACAACAAGGTCGTTGGCCTTGGCGGCGGCGCCGGTGGTGCCCAACGTGGGGTGGGACGCCATGGTGGGAGCTCGAGTCGTCGGCCGGATGGCCAGGCACCGGGGACCTTTCCCAACCTCGAGTTCCTGCCGGAACCGAGTGTCGTGCTCGTCAATCTGCGGCCAGATGAGAATGGCTTGGTCCGTGTCCCGATCCAGAAGCTTGGCACTGGCCAACTCGTGCAGGTCGTCGCCGTCGATGCGCGTGACACGGTCTATGCGACGCTCGCGCGTCCCGAGGTTGCGTTCGTCCCGCGGAGTCGGACGCTCGCCCGCGCGCTCGATGTCGAGCGCCACTACACGGAGCAGCGGCGCATCGAGTTCGTTCCCGCCGGCGGCAGCGCGGTGGTCCAGGATGCGGCGACGGCACGCATCGAGACGTACGATTCCCTCGGCGACGTCTACCGGTTGTTCGCGACCCTGAGTGGAAACTCCGACCTGCAACGCTTCGCGTTCTTACTGCGTTGGCCGGAGTTGACCGCGGAGCAGAAGCGACGCGCGTACGAGGGGCACGCTTGCCACGAGCTGCACGTGTTCCTCCATCAGAAGGATCCCGAGTTCTTCGAGCAGGTTGTGCGGCCCTACTTGGCCAACAAGGCATCCAAGACGTTCGTGGATGACTGGCTGCTCGATCGCGATCTTCGGCGCTACGTCGAGCCTTGGGCGTTCGGTCGGCTCAATATCGTCGAGCGGATCTTGCTCGCCAAGCGACTTCAGGGGGAGTCGACTTCGATCCAGCGGCATATCCGTGAACTGTTCGAGTTGCAGCCGCGTGACTCCGGGCGCTTGGCCCGTCTGTTTGACAGTGCGCTGGCTGGCGGTGCTCTGCAGGGCAAGCGCGAGCGGGCAAAGCTGCCGTCGAAACGGCGCCGGGAAACCAAGCGGGCGGACGGAAAGAAGAAGGCGGCGGACGAGGATGCCGAGGAGGAGGTCGAAGAGACGGAGCGGTCCGCGGCTGACCGGCCACGACCGCGGCGTTCTGGCAGTCGCTCCCCGCGCATCGATCTGCAGCGCCGCAAGGCCAATCGAGCGTTGTTCCGTGCACCCGATCCGACGCGTCCGTTGGCCGAGAGCAACTATTGGCATCGGCGAGACTCGGCGAGTGGCGCCAATCTGGTCCAAGTGAATGCGTTCTGGCGGGACTTTGCCCTGGCACCAGTGGGGCAACCGTTCGTCTCCCCGCACGTGGCCGAGGCGTCCGGGAGTTTCGCCGAGATGATGTTGGCGCTGGCGTTCTTGGACCTGCCCTTTGTGCCGGCCAAGAACGCGGCGAAGACGACCGCTGCGCAGTGGACCGTGCGGGCGGAGAGCCCATTGCTTCTCTTCTGCAAGGAACTCGTGCCGACCGCGGTCGCAACTGCAACGGCATCACCGATCCTTGTCAGCCAGAACTACTACCGTCTGGACGAACCCTATCGGTATGTGGGAAGCCAGCGGCTGGACGCCTACGTCACCGGCGAGTTTCTGATGGACGTCGCGTATGGCTGTCGCGTCGTGGTGACCAACCCGTCGTCGGCGCCGCGCAAGCTCGATCTACTCCTGCAGATTCCGCAGGGCGCGATCCCGGTCCAGCGAGGATTCGTTACCAGTGGGAAGCGCGTCGCGCTCGCGCCATACGCAACGGCATCGATCGACTACGCGTTCTATCTCCCAAACCCCGGGGACGCTCCCCACTACCCGGTCCATGTGGCCGAGGATGGGAGGCTCGTTGCGTTCGCTCCGTCGCAGTCGCTGAGGGTGGTGCCCGAGCCGACTACCGTGGATACGAGTTCGTGGCAGTATGTCTCGCAGAGCGGTAGTCAGGAAGCGGTCCTCGCGTATCTCCGCAATGCGAACCTTCAGCGCGTCGACCTGAAGAAGATTGCCTGGCGACTCCGGGACCGGAGTGTGTTTCTGGCGATCATCGGCTTGCTTCGTGAGCGCCATGTGTATTCGGACCTTGTTTGGTCGTATGGCATCCATCACAACGAGGCGCCGGTCGTGCGCGAGTACCTGTTCCATCGCGATGCGTTCTTGGCGCGCTGTGGTCTGGCGTTGGTGTCGCCGCTGGTGACCCTCGATCCGATCGTGCGACATCTTTATGAGCACATCGAGTATGAGCCGTTGTTCAACGCTCGCGCGCATCGCTCGGGCAAGCGCCGCAAGATCGCGAACCTGCACTTCCGGCGCCAGTACCGGCGTTTCCTTAGGGTCCTGGGCGAACGCCGCCAGCTGTCGGATGCCGACTGGATGAGCGCCACATATTACCTGCTCTTGCAGGATCGCGTCGGCGCCGCCCTGGCGACGTTCGCCCGTGTCCACGCAGACCGGCTGCCGATGCGCATTCAGTATGACTATATGCGAGCCTACCTCGACTTCTTCACCGAAGACACGGCTGCCGCGCGCCAGATCGCGCTCCGCTATCGGGACTATCCGGTGCGGCGCTGGCAGGAGCTGTTCCGTGAGGTCGGTCACCAACTCGGTGAGGCCGAGGGAAGAGTCTCCGCACGCACCGATCCCAAGAGCCGGACGCAGCGCCAGACGGCGCTCGCTACGCAGGAGCCCACGCTCGAACTCGACGTCGCGGCCAAGCGCGTGAAGCTGCAGTATCACAATCTGGCGAGCTGTGAGATTCGCTACTACCAGATGGATGTCGAGTTCTTGTTTTCGACGCACCCTTTTGTTCAGCAGGGCTCAGGATCGTTTGCGTATATCCGTCCGAATTTCAGCGAGACGCGGGCGTTGCCGGCCGGCAAGAGCAAGCTGAGCTTCGACCTACCACAGCAGTTCCAAAACTCCAACGTGTGGATCGAGGTGACCGGCGGAGGTGTTACGCGGCGCAAGGCCTTCTATGCCAACTCGCTCGCCGTACAGTGGGTCGGCAGCTACGGCCAGCTCAGAGTGACCGACGAGCAGACCGGCAAGCCTCTGCGGACGGTCTACATCAAGGTCTTTGCCAGGATGCGCGGTGGCTCGGTACGGTTCTTCAAGGACGGCTACACGGACTTGCGTGGGCGGTTTGACTACGCCTCCCTTTCCGCAGACATGGCGGGGCGCGTCGAGCGCTTTGCGATCCTCGTGCTCAGCGAGAAGCATGGCGCTGTGATCCATGAGGTTGCGCCACCCGCTCAGTAGGCCGTGCACCTTCCCATGAGGCGGCGCGTGCGGCATGGTGGGGCGTCCGTTGATCCTCAGGAGGACGAGCATGAGCGCAGTTCGGATGACCATGGTACTGGCGGTTGTCTTGGTCGCTGCTTGCAAGCACGACGCCGGGCGGCCTGCGACGGGACAGCCTGCGACGGGGCAGCCGATGACGGCACAGTCTGCGCCGGCACGCGAGGCCGCGGTTACGGTTTCGTTTGAGGACACCGATATCGGCTCCCTCCCGTCGGGGTGGCGTGTGGCAGAGACGAGTTCGCGAGGGACACCTGCTACGTGGGCCGTCGCCGCCGGCCAGGGCCTCCATGGTGGCAAGCGCGTCCTCCGCGTTGCGGAAACCAAGAACTCCGGCCGGACGTTCAATCTGCTGCTGTCACCTGTGCGCTTCCCGGCCGACCTGGTCCTGCGCACGGACTTGCACGCCTCTCGCGGCGCCGAGGATCAAGGTGGCGGATTGCTATGGCGTGCTCAGGACGCGGACAACTACTACGTCACCCGCTGGAATCCGTTGGAGAACAACCTGCGCCTGTACAAGGTCGTCGGCGGCCGGCGCAGCCAGCTTTGCTCGGCCGACATCACGGTGGATAGCGGGCAGTGGCACACGCTCGAGGTCGAAGTCGTCGGCCAGCGGATGCGTGTCCGGTTCGACGACAAGGAGGAGCTGTCGTTCGAGGACGCAACGTTTGCGAACGGCGGTCGCGTCGGGTTTTGGACCAAGGCGGACGCCGCCACGATGTTCGATGATCTGAAAGTCCGCACGGATCTACGCTGAGGGTTCCGGCATGAGTTCGACGCGCGTCGCGGGGGCTATGGTTCTCTGCCTGGTCGGGTGTGTGGCAAATGCGCAGGCGGTCTCCCAGGATAAGCAGCGAGCCAACGAACGTGCCGCCCAGGCAAAACGTGAGGCGGCCTTCGCCAAGCTCATGACCGGGTGTCGCATGGTGGGCTCGTTCACCACGGGGGACCGTCGGGGCCGCCCGCCCAGTCCGGAGACCTATACGATCGCGAAGGTCGAGAAGGTTCGCGGTCACAAGTGGCGGTTTTTCGCGACGATCGAGTATGCCGGGAGGTCGATTCAGGTCCCGGTCCTCGTCGACGTTCTTTGGGCCGGCGACACGCCGATGATTCAGGTGACGGATCTGAAGGTGCCGTTGGCTGGGACCTACACGGCACGCGTGCTCATCTACAAGGATCACTACGCCGGCATGTGGTCGGGGACGAATCACGGTGGCGAGATGTTCGGCCGCATCGAGCCCGCATCCGGGACCAGCAAGAAGACGGATCGTCCAAAGACGCGGCCAGCCAGTCAGCCGATCCGTCCGAAAGAGTCGAGCAGCGCGGTTTGGCCGTCATTTCGCGGCATCCGGGCGCGCGGCGTGGCCGATGGCTTTTCGGTTCCTGCGACGTGGAACGCGGGGACCGGCAAGAACATCCGCTGGAAGACCGAGATCCCCGGGCTTGCGCATTCCTCGCCGGTGATCTGGGGGGATCGGCTGTTCGTAACGACCGCGGTCGCGGAGCGCGAGTCCAAGCTCACCGTCGGACTCTATGGGAGCGTTGTTTCGGTCGCGGACGAGGGGCCGCTCCGGTTCCTGGTGCTGTGCCTGGACAAGACGACGGGGCAAGAACTCTGGCGCCAGGTTGCGTGGAAGGGAGTCCCCAAGGTCAAGCGACATCCCAAGGGCAGCCACGCGGCTTCGACCCCCACGACCGATGGCAATTACGTGGTTGCGTTCTTCGGTTCGGAAGGACTCTACTGTTATACGGTCTCGGGCAAGTTGGTCTGGAAGAAGGACTTCGGCGTCCTGGATTGTGGCTATTACCGGATGCCGACCGCGCAGTGGGGCTTTGCGAGTTCGCCGGTGATCCATGACGGCCGGGTCCTTGTGCAGTGCGATGTGCAGGGCGGTGGCTTCGTAGCGGCGCTCGATGTCAAGACCGGCAAGGTGCTCTGGCGAACCAAGCGCGACGAAGTTCCGACCTGGAGCACACCGACGGTCGACATCCAATCGCAAAGGCGCCAGGTCATCCTCAACGGTTACAAGCAGATCGGTGGCTATGACCTCGACACTGGAGCGCTCTTGTGGCAGGTCTCGGGTGGCGGGGACATCCCGGTCCCCACGCCGATCGTCGCGCATGGGTTGATCTACATCACCAGCGCTCACGGTCGTCGTGCCCCCATTCTCGCGATCTCGGCGGACGCCCAAGGCGATCTCGAGTTGGATGCCGACCAGTGCGCGGGCATGGTCTGGAGCAAGATGCGTCGTGGCAACTACATGCAGACGCCGCTTGTGTACAGAGGCATGCTCTACTGCTGTCACGATATGGGGATTCTGACCTGCTTGGACGCGAAGACGGGCGAGCGGATCTATCGGAAGCGGCTCGGCGATGGGCGCACCGGCTTCACCGCGTCTGGCGTGGCTGCGGACGGGAAGCTCTTCTTCGCCAGTGAAGAGGGCGATGTCCACGTGTTGCGGGCCACCCGGGAGTTCACGCGGATCGCCATCAACCCGCTCGGCGAAACCGTCATGGCCACGCCCGCAGTCTCGGAGGGGACGCTGTATTTTCGGGCCCGGAGGCATCTGTTTGCGGTTGCGAGCGAGGACTAAGGGCTCGCGCTACAGCAAGGAACTGGCCGTGCGATCGCGGGCTCCGTCGCGCCGGTACGGTTCGGCGTATCTCGAGTGAGCTGTTTTTCCGTTCCGTGCCTCCATCGAGCGCTGGAAATTGGTAGAACCTGAGTTCTCCGGAGCCACCTCGGCGCCGACGCTGGGAGACACGGACGCGTGTGACTTCCGAGCGGCGCAACCACCTCGGCTCCAGTCTCTTCTCGCAACCGCTTAGGCAGGGAACCACATGAAGCGCATCACTCTTACTCTCGTCGCGTCGCTCTTCTTCAGCGTCACCGCGTTCGCTCAGGCGGGCACATACACAAACTTTGGCGCTGGCTGCAAGGGCAGCAACAACGTCGTCCCCGCGCTCTCGAACACCGCCGTTCCGACGATTGGCAAATCGTTCACGATCTCGTGTTCGAACATCAAGGCCGGCGCGGCCGTGGGCCTCATCACTGGGATTTCCAACACGAAGTGGGGGACTGGGAACTTGCCTGGCGATTTGGGTCTCGTCGGTGCGCCGGGTTGCAAGCTCTTGGTCTCGATGGATTCCGTGTTCCCTCTTGTGGCGAACGCATCGGGTGTCGCGTCGTTGGTCGGCAACATGCCGAACATCACGGCGCTGATCGGTGTGACGTTCTACCAGCAGTGCCTCGTGATCGACCCGTTGGTCAACGCGTTGGGCATGTCGTGGTCGAACGGCGGCATCGGCAAGGTCGGCAAGTAGCCGGTTCCGCCGCCTGCGGCGCCCGCGGAGGCGGGGTCGATACGAACCTGTTACCCCCGATTCTGAGCGCCCGCGGCGTCGCTCAAGGGATCCGTAAGGGTTCGAGCGTAGGTTCTGTGCATTCCGAACTGGAGTTCGCATGGAACTACGCGCCTACAAACCTGACACTTCGACCGCGCCACGCCCGCTGGCCGGCGGCGGCGTGACCGATGCTTGCCTGATCGAGCGGTGTATCGATGGGCAGATGCGGGCGTTCGATGCGTTGGTTGCACGCTACGAGCGCCAGGCGTTCTGGATCGCCTACCGTGTGCTCGGCAACTCCGAGGACGCGAGGGATGTGGTGCAAGACGCCTTTGTCCGCGTGTATGGGGCACTCGAACGCTTCGATTTCTCGAAGAGCTTCTACACGTGGCTCTATCGCATCGTCACGAACTTGGCGATCGACGCCAATCGGCGTGCGCGCGCCAAGCCGGCCCTGCAGCTCGAGGGTGGTGTTCCCGATGTGCCCGACGAAGGGCGCCGGGCGGCGCGCCCCGACGGTGTGCTCGAGCAGAAGGAGCAGGCACGTAAGGTCCACGAGATTCTGCTTCGCTTGCCGGAGATGTTTCGGACCATCCTGACGCTGCGCGACCTACAAGGCCTCTCTTGCCGAGAGATCGCGGCGATCACCGGGCTGCCTCACACGACGGTTCGCTGGCGGCTCTACCAAGGGCGTAAGGTGTTCCGGCGCTATTGGGAACGACTGGCCTGAGCGCCTCAACGGATTCCGCCGAGTCGCAGGGTCGTACCGTTGGAGACGATGACTCCGAGCCCATTTGCGTTCCGATCCAGCAGCAGGAACTGGCCATGCAGCTGGGTGCCGATCAGCGGGGGCAGCAGCGGTAGCGGCAGTGGGTGGCGGCTGGCTCCGTTCGTGTCCGTGGCGGTTCCCAGGAGCAGGTCCAGGGACACGCGAAGCCAGCAGTTGCGAGCTCCGAGCGCGGCGAGATGGAGCGGGAGCGGAACGCTGTTCCACGCAGTCGCCGAAGCACCGATGGCCAAGAGCCCAGGCGTTGGAGCTGGGCCGTTGGCGACCACGAACTCGATCGTCCGCCCGATGTCGGCGCGCCCGCCGATCGTGTGCATAGGTGTTCCGCGTGTGCCTGCGCAGCCGGTGCCGAGCAACACGCTACTGCCCGGCCGATAGTCGAATGCGTCGCGCACCTCGGGCCGCGTCCATGCGCGTTCGGACCACACGATTGCGTCCAGGGCCCCGCGTAGGTAGCGCCCGACGCTGCGGTCACTGCGGGTCCCGAAGTAGAGTGCCGTCGTGGGTCGGTAAACGTCACCCCCGAGCATGGCGGTTGCGCGCCGCACGCCGTCGATCCAGACCTCGCTCGTGCCGGTGATGCGGGCGACCAGCGCGTAGTGATGCCAATGCCCGTCTTGCAGATCGATGGCGACGTCCAAGGGACCGTTTGTGCCCAGCCGATTCCGGTACACGAGGTGCGTGCGCAGGGTCTTGGTGGCTTCCGCGATGTAGACCTGCAGCGATTCTGGTGTGCCGAACTTTCCCTGGCTCACCAGATACTGGTAGCCGCTCGGAGAGCGCGCGCTGCTGCGAAACCAGAGTCCGAGTGAGAACTCCTGGGTTGCGGTGGGCGAAAATGGTGCGATCCGGATTCCGTCGTCCCGGCCGTCGAACGCTAGCGCGTTGCCGATCTTGCCCGTGGTCGTGCGTGGACCGGCCGTCGCATTCGGCAGCAGGGTCGCGTGCCTCTTGTGCCCGGACGTGTCTGGAGTTTGCGCCCCGGCGAGCTTGTCGAGTGCGAGCTCGAGCGCGAGGCTCGCATCCGGTTCGTCGTCGATGATGGTGATCGTGGCCGCGTTGCGGGACGCGCTGTCCTTGCCTGCGTTGGCGCGGACCGTCACCGTCTCACTCCCTTCGGCCAACCGATCCTCGAGCGCTACAACGTCGAGCTTGGCGAGGCGCGTGTTGGGAGCGAAACTCACGCTCGTCGGTAGCGGGGCGAAGTCACGACCTGCGGCGGCGGTGCCGGAGACCACGACCGGAAGCAAGCGTGCGCGCGACACGTCGCCGGTGCGGGTGAAGACGAAGCTCCCGCGCCCGCCGCGTTCCGAGATGTGCTGTCGGTCGACTTGGACGGTTACGCGTGGGCCGGCCGAGAGGTCGTGCGCATAGTAGCGCTTGAAGAACGCGTCGATCGTCGCCGCGAGCGCGCGAGCATAGGGCTCTTGCGTGCGTGCGCTTTGACGGATGGCCCAGGGGTGCTCGATCTGCGTGCCATCGATACTTCCGCCGTTGCGCGAGCCGTGCCGAGCCGTGCTGTAGCCGCCGCGGAAGTAGCTGTTCCCCCCGGGATGGGGATCCGCTGGGCTAGGAACCGCGCGATAGCCGCGCGCGGCGAGCATTCCACCGAGGCTCATCTTGCCGCGCAGGACCATCGGGAAGTCGAGCTTGGGGTTTGCAGTCAACGCGCGAAGCGAAGAGCGATTTCGGAATGTCGTCCGTCGTAGCGTGGCGTCGGTGTTGCGCAGGTCGCTCGCCGATAGCAGGTAGCCCAACTCGAGCCAGGCGATTGGGTGGCCGTGTCCGTGAATGTCGTAGTAGTGTCCGTGTCCGTACTGCCGGGTCACGGCCGCCTCGGCGGCAACGATGAAACCGTGGTACTCTCGCCAAGCGCGCTCGGCAATCGGATTGCCCTGTGCCGCTTCTCGGATCTCCCGGTTTGGATCGAGTTTGACTCGGTGCAGATGGCTGATGATCAAGTGTGGACGCTGCCCGGTGCGTGCTGCCAGAGCGTCGGCGATGGCGCGCGCGAGCTCCTGCGTCCGGCGGTCCTGCCCGCGTACGCCCCAGGTGCGATCAGGGATGCTCTTCGGATCGAGGTAGCCTCCGTGCGGTGCGGACAGCACGATGGGGCTACTGCCGGCGATGTATTCGACGTAGTGGGTCGTGCCCCAGTAGGTCTGGCCGGCGACGAACGTTTGACTTGGGCTCGGCGTCGCTAGCGCAACGATCGCCACGATTCGGAACGGGATGCGCATCGTGGCAGGATAACACGTAGGTCGATCTGCGGCCGCTCAGGATGCGTCGGAGTCGCTTCGTGCGGGGTTCGTGTTTGCCGGTCTCGGACTCGAACCATTCCACCTGTCATAGGCCCACAGGGCTTCTTGGCATCCGTCTTGGATGTGGGTTCGCAGGATCTCGGTCGCGGCGTCGCGCTCTTTCTGTCCGAGGGCCGCGATCAGCTCGGCGTGATGACCGCAGATGAGATCCGCGTCGGGGCCCGGTCGATTGAACTGCCAGGCGCGCGCCAGGATCCGCGACATCACGCGTAGCTCGGCGACCGTGCGCATGACGCGTGTGTTTCCTGCCGCCGTGAGGATGGTCATGTGAATCTTCATGTCCGCGTGGATACAGGGTTCTGCCTGCTCCGGGTCCCATCCAGACTCGAGCTGCGCCAGCGCCGCGTGCTCTCGCAAGACGTCGTTCTGGCGGGTCATCTCGTCCAGATCTGCTTGGCTCAAGTTTTGGATGGCGCGAGTCACCGCGTGGCACTCGAGCGCTTCGCGGAGGTCGTAGAGCTCGGCGATCTCCAGTCGCGATGGCAGTGTTACGAAGACGCCGATGCCGGGGCGGTGCTCGACGAAGCCTTCGGTGGTGAGGCGGCTCATGGCCTCTCGGACTGGGATGAAGCTGATGCCTATCTCCGCGGCGAGGGCGCGATTGGACAGCCGCGCACCGGGTGGCAGATCGCCCGAGAGCAGCTTGCGTAGGATGTGGTGATACGCGTGGAGTTTGAGCGAACCGGATGGAAGCATCGCCGTCATGGGCGCCCTGATGCGGAGCGTCCGAAGAAACCAGGGAGGCAGGATGAAGGGCGACCTGAGGCGGGACCGGTTTAGTGTATCACAATGGAGATCTTGGCTCCGCCGCGAGTTCTCACGCCGCGATGGTAGACGCCGATGCGAACGGGACATCGTCGACGGACACGGTCTGGCCTGTACTTACGGCAAACAGGTAGCCGTCGAGGGCATAGTGGATCAGCAAGAAGCTCAGGACGCACATGTAGTAGTACTGCTCCGTGCCGATCGAGAGCGGGTTCCACGCGACCAATCCTGACCAGAGTCCGAGCAGCGAGAATGTCATCGCGAAGCATGTCGCATAGAAGAGCAGCGTTGCCCGCCGGTCGCTCCCGGCGATTCGGGCGACGATGCCACTGAGCCGCCGGTCTTGCTTGCGGGTCTTCAGCACGAACCACACGATGCCGAGATACTGGATCGAGTGCCACGCGTTGACCGATTGGAATGCGAGTTCGAGCCGGGCTCCGGACGCGGCCATTGGGACGAAGAACGCGATCACCGTGGTTTCACCGATCAGCAGGCTCTTGGGACCGTTGAGCGTTGCGCTGCGCCACTCGTGCAGGGTCTTGGTGATCCACAAGGTCAACGCGGCGCCGAACAGTACCCAGATGGTCCAGTACGTGATGGGCGTTCTTAGGAATGCCGGTAGCAGGACCTGGGTAGGGCCCAGTGCGAACTCGCCATGAACCAGTTTGTAGGACGCGATGGGGTGCAGCGAGAGCATCAGGACGGCGTAGTCGATTGCTCGGGCCGACCATGGCTCGCGTCGCTTGGACGTCGCGGCCGCTCGTTTGCGATAGACGTCGGTGAGGAACAGGTTCTGTTGGACGACGTGGAGCGAGGCGAGGAAAATGAACGCCGACAGCAGTACCTGGAAGTTCGCGAGCGTTCCGTAGATCACCAGCGCGGGGATGCAGATCGAGATCCCGATGAGCCCCAAGCGGTGGCTCCGACGGAAGCGTGGATCCAGGAACGTGGCCACGTACGTGGAGAATAGGTGCGGGCCGCCGACGAGCGCTGTGATTCCGAGCGTCAGGCCAAGGGAGGAGACGCCGCTCCAAACGAGGAGCAGCACCAGCGGGACGACCAGCGCGCTGCCGATCAACCAGCCCACGTCCCAGCGGCGACTCTGAATCCAGGCGGCCTGGACGCCAGGGACGGGCGCCGCTGTCCAAATCGAAGCTTGCATAGCGTCCGCCAAGATAGCCGGCGCTTCGCTCACTGGGAAGTTGCTGCGGCTTGCTTGTCGGCAGCCGAAACAAGCGAAACTCGTGGGCCGGTGCGCACTATCTTACTCCGCATGGGGAGCATGGGCCCATGTGAGAGAGACGATGCTGAGCCTCCGTCCGGTCGCAGAGAGCCGGTCGGAGGTTCTTTCTTTTGCGCGATCCGGCTTGCCGTGGCAGTGGTCGTCAGAGGGTCGTCAGAGCGCGCATGCGTTGATCCTGAGGAACCGAGCTGGTAGAGGAATAGAAGGAGTGCATGCTGCACGCCATCGTGCCCTCGCCTTGTGACGGTCGACCGTATGGGGGTTGCCGCGGAAGCTCCTGCTTCCATTTCGCTTCAGGACTCGCCAGCATGCCAAGACCAGCCCGAGCCGCCGCCGAACGCCGACGAAGTCGTCGGATCATCGACGAGTTCCATCACCTCTATCCGGCCGTGGACTGCGCCTTGGAGCACCGCAATCCGTTTGAGCTCTTGGTCGCGACGATCCTCTCCGCGCAGTGCACGGACAAGACTGTCAACACCGTGACACCGGCCCTGTTCGATCGCTACTCCGATCCGGAGTCGCTCGCCAAGGCGCGGATCCCGACGCTAGAGAAGCTGATCTACTCGACTGGCTTCTATCGCAACAAGGCCAAGAACCTCAAGGCCATGGCTCAGGCGCTTGTGACGCGACACGGTAGCAAGGTCCCGCAGACCATGGACGAGCTCTTGGGCTTGCCCGGCGTTGCGCGTAAGACGGCGAACGTCGTGCTCGGCACCGCCTTTGGGATCGCGGTCGGTGTCGTCGTAGACACGCATGTGGCGCGGCTCTCTCGTCGGCTGGGACTGACTACGCAAAAGACCCCCGTTGCGATCGAGCGCGATCTCATCGAGCTGCTTCCCAAGGACGAGTGGATCTGGATCTCGCACGCGCTGATTTGGCACGGTCGGCTCGTATGCGATGCGCGCAAGCCGCGCTGCTCGGAGTGCACCCTCGCCAAGGACTGCCCGGCCGCCAAGGAACTCACGGCGTGACGGACCGTTGCAAGCTCTGGATCGAGGAGGTGGAGCTCCTGGCGCACGCAAGGCGCGTCTACCTTGCCTTCCTCGCTTCCCCCGCGGGGGTCGAGCGCGCTGCCACCGAGCGGGCCGTGCTCGAAGCCGACCAGCGCCTCGACGGAGCCGTGCTGCTCGAATGGGAGTTGCGCCCGGAGGTCGACGCCGTCCTGCTCCGCGCCCTCGCCCACACCCGCCAATCCGTCGAAGCCGACCTCGAACGCAACGGCGTCCCCGCCGAACACCTCGCACAGTATGCCAAAGAGCGGCGCAGTGCCATCGATCGCCTAACAGCCAAGCTCCGCAAAAACGTGTCGTAGTCATTTTTTCTATCAAAACGGCATGTGCGCCAGTGCCCTGCGACTGGCTGCCACGGGACACCGCCTCGAATCCTGGCCTGGGGAGGCTATAAAGGGCGCCATGGGTACCCCGGTCATCGTCTCGGCGTGTCGCACGCCGATTGGCAAGTTTCAAGGTGGCTTGGCGCCACTCCGGGCTACCAAGCTCGGGGCGCTCGTAGTCGGGCAGGCGATGGAGCGCGCTGGGCTCGAGCCTGCGGCCGTGGATGAGGTCATCTTGGGGACCGTCCTGCAGGCTGGTCAGGGGCAGAATCCGGCCCGGCAAGCCGCCTTGGGGGCTGGGCTCCCGGACAGCGTCGCAGCGTTCACCGTGAACAAAGTGTGCGGCTCCGGACTCAAGTCCGTGATGCTTGCCGCGCAGGCGATCAAGGCCGGCGACCTGGCGGCCACGGTCGTGGGCGGCATGGAGTCGATGACGAACGCGCCGTACCTGCTGCCGGAGGCGCGCGGGGGCCAGCGTCTTGGTCACGGCCAGCTCGTGGACTCCTTGGTCGCCGATGGGCTCTGGGATGTCTACAACGACTTCCATATGGGGCAGACGGCCGAACTGGTCGCCAAGGAATACGGCATCACGCGTGCAGAGCAGGACGAGTGGGCGCTGCGTTCGCACAGGCTGGCTTGCGCTGCGCAGGAGGCCTGTAAGTTCGATGCCGAGTTGATTCCGGTCGAGGTTCCGGGCCGCAAGGGCAAGGTGACGGTCGTGGCGAAGGACGAAGGTCCGCGCGCCGACACCAGCCTCGAGTCGTTGGCCAAACTGCGACCCGCGTTTCAGCGCGAGGGCGGCACGGTGACCGCTGGCAACTCGAGCACGATCAATGATGGCGCTTCGGCGCTGGTCGTCATGGACGAGGACAGGGCCAAGAGCCTGGGGCTCCGGCCGCGCGCCAAGATCCTTGGTTATGCGACCGGTGGGTTGGCACCCGAATGGGTCATGATGGCGCCCGAAGTCGCCTTTCAAAAGCTCTGCGCGCTGATGCGCTGTGGTCTCGGCGACTTCGACCTGATCGAGATCAACGAGGCCTTTGCCGTGCAGCTCGTGGCGTTGACGCGCAAGCTCGAACTCGATGTCGACAAGGTCAATGTCCACGGTGGCGGAGTGGCGCTCGGGCACCCGATCGGATGCTCCGGGGCGCGGTTGCTCACTTCGCTCCTCTATGCCCTCGAAGATCGGGGGCTCTCTCGTGGGGCGTGTGCGCTCTGCCTCGGCGGTGGCAATGCCGTGGCGCTGGCCGTGGAGGTCTGCTGATGCTCGCAAGCGTAGCGGTCATTGGTGGTGGAACCATGGGCAATGGCATTGCCCAGGTGTTTGCGTGCAACGGGACCGACGTCAAGCTCGTGGACATCGATGCCGGTGTGCTCGAGCGCGCGCGCAGCACGATCGAGACGAGTCTGGCGCGCCTCGTCAAGAAAGAGCGTATGAGCGACGCCGACGCCAAGGCCGCCCTGGGGCGTCTCGCGCTGACGACGTCGCTCGACGACTGCGCCGATCGAGAGCTCGTAGTCGAAGCCGTGCCGGAGCGCCTCGAACTCAAGACCGGCATCTTTGCCAAGCTCGATGCTGTCGTGGGGGATTCGTGCATTCTTGCGTCCAACACCTCTTCGATCTCCATTACGGTGATCGCTGCGGCGACGCACCGTGCCGATCGCGTCATTGGGATGCACTTTATGAATCCCGTGCCGATCATGAAACTCGTCGAGGTGATTCGCGGCAACGATACTTCGGATGCGACCACTCAGACCGTCACCGAGGCGGCGAAGGCGCTCGGCAAGGTTCCGGTTACTGCCCAGGACTATCCGGGATTCATTAGCAACCGCGTGCTGATGCCAATGATCAACGAGGCGGTCTATTGTCTCATGGAAGGCGTGGCCGATCGCGAGGCGATCGACCAGATCATGAAGCTCGGCATGGCGCATCCGATGGGGCCGTTGGCGCTCGCCGACTTCATTGGTCTCGATGTGTGCGTGGAGATCCTCGACGTTCTCAAGAACGGTCTCGGCGACGACAAGTATCGAGCCTGCCCGCTTCTTCGGCGCATGGTTGCGGCGGGGCACCTCGGTCGCAAGACTGGCCGCGGCTTCTACACCTACTAGTGGTATGAATCAGAAATCCTCGACCTTATCCGCGGCCCTCGGACGCCGCTGGCGGCGCCGTGCTCCCTCGGCGGGCATCCAGCCCGCCTGCGTCCGCCCGGA
>CAYSWE010000010.1:0-5372 GCA_964434515.1 uncultured Phycisphaerales bacterium
CTCGAGATCGGTGGTACTAAGCTGCCCCTCCTCTCTCGTGATCTCGCGCTTGAGGCGCGCGCGCTGCAAGGCGTCCGAGTCGACCATCGGCAAGGTGCACACGTAGCGCAGCTCCGGCAGCCAGTCAACCAGCGCGGGGCGCTCCACCATGAGGTCGGTGCTCGCCCGTTTGCTCCGTTGAAAACCCTGCCAGTGAGCATAGAAGCGCCCCGACGTGGCGGCACTGGGCCGCGCCGGCCCACGCTTGGAACCGCTCGCGGAGTTCGACCGTACCAGGGCGGCAAAGCGCGCCTCGCGGCCCGGATAAAACTGCCGCTCGATCACACCACGCAGCCGTGGGAAGTCCGCCCCGAGCAACCGCAGCGCGGTCGCGCTCCGATCGGAGAGCGCGGTCCGCTGCTCTCCGTGCTGCCACAAGGTCAAGCTGTCCGACAAGAGTTGCATCAAGAAGACCAAGAACATGCCGAGCATGCCCATCACGATGAGCAACTCGACCAACGTGAAGCCGCGGCACTTGGGTCGCTGCATCTTCGAGGGCACAGTCGGTAAGGGGTCGCGCCTCATCGCAAGGTGGACTCCTCGGAGAGCACGCTGGTCTCACTCTGGTAGGAGTAGACGAAGTTCTTGATCGCCGGGGACTTCTTCCAGCCGGTCGCATTGAAGAGCTGCGCGTTGAACGCCCCGGCCAGGTAGAGGACGTGGAAGCGGAAGTCCCAGCGCGAAGCCTGCGCGCCGATCTTGCGACCGAGCTGCCCCTTGGCGTTCCTCGGGTCATCAAAGGACCACAACCCAAACGTCGTCTGCGGATCCGCCGACCACGGCACACGCTCATCGGCGCGCGCCAGCAGCACGACATCCATGGTCGGCTCCGGGAGCTCTTCTTCCCAGAGAACCTCCGTCATGTACAGATTCGGCGCCTCGACCGAGAAGCCCAGGTAGGCCAGTTCGGGATCGTCCGCGCGCTTTTCGTAGCGATCCCAGTAACGAATCGGCCACCAGATCGCGACTTCGTCGGCGCTATGCTGGGCCGGCGTCGTGCCGTAGCGGCCGCGGAACAGCCCCTGGCTCGAACTCTGCGACTCGCCGCTCTGCGCCGGCATCTCGAAGAGCTTCTGCCGTGACCACGTATAATGCATCAGCTCTTGGCCAACGAGCACCGTGCCGGCGCCGCGTGGCAGCTTCTGCGCAGATCCGACCAAGAGCCCCGCGGCTGCTGCAGGAATCTGGGAGGCCAAGGCTGTCGCCGGCCGACACGACACGAACTGAACGCGTGCGTCCACGTCATGGGCCCGCGCCTCGGTGCCGAGCATGCCACGCCCGTTGGCAGCCACGGTGAGTTCGCCACTGCGCGCGTCGAACGCCGTGACGCCGATCAGCTCGCCTTCGACGAACACCAGCCCGCCTCCGTCCAAGGCGCCCGTGCCACCACGCACGCGCTGCGACGGCAGCAGCCGCAGCGTCCGGTCCGTAGCGCCCACGGGCACGCCAACGACACCGACGATCTCCGCGGCGGTGCCGGTCGAGCGGTTGTTGTAGTTCAGACCGGAGTAGCCCTGCACGTCGTCGACCACCCCGGTGAAGTCGCCGAGGTCGCCGAGCTTCGTGCCGCCGATGATCGGGTCGGTCAGCCGCGTTGGAAGCTCGCCGGAAGGAAACTTGACCAACCGATCCAAGAGGCGCCGATCCTCGACGATCTTGTCACCCGAGTAGAGCGACGTCACGGCCTGCTGAAGCGCCACGAGATTGGCCCGCGGACCGCGCGGGTCGCCCCCGGTCTGCCTGCCCGGCTGTTGAGTCGGATCGAAGTCTTCCCAGTTGCGCTGCGCCCAGTTGACCGTGTGCCACTCCACGGTCGGCGGTCCGGAATCCCCGGCCTTGGAGACCAACGCGACGCGATCGTGCCGCCCCGGCCGGCCGAGGCGCACCGAGCCGAGCGCCGTCCGGAAGACGGGAAGCACGGTGGCGTTGGCGCCGTGCGCGTGAGTCGAAGTACGAACACTCCAATCGCCGCGGAAGCCGTAGGCCAGTCGCGCCACGTAGTGCGGCAAGTTGGAGCCGATCTCAAACGCGTCGGGATGGCCGATCTCCGAGTCATCCCAGCCGTCGGGCGGCTGGGCGTACTCGGCTGGCTTGTCAAAGATCGGAAACGTGATCCGATAGCGATTGCGACCTCGGTCCTCGACTACCGGCCGGATGCCACCGAACACCAGGGCAGTGTAGAGTCGCGCGGCCGCATCACGTCGCGCCCGGACCACCCAGCCCTTCGCGGCGTCGACAAAGTCGTAGCGCACCCACTCCGTGTCGCCGTCGGCCTTCGGCGTGCGGATCTGCAGCCACTCGGAGTGACCGCGCCCCGACGGATCCGGCAGTGTCAATCCGGTGACCGCCATCGAGATCGGTACGCAGTAGGTGTAGAGCTGCGGAAGCTGCTCGGGATCGACCGGACCGAACATCCCCCTGGGCCATTCGGTCACGAAGACCCTTGGCTGAGCTGCGAACAGTCCATCGCGCGAACCGCGCGCCCTGAGGTCCGGCGGTAGCGACACCGCACGCTCTGTGATGGTCAGCGAGGAGCCGTCGAAGCCGCCATAGCGGATGACCTCGACGCCGCCCGAATCGGCAGGCTCCGGCGTATCGATGTGCGCCCACGCCTGGATCAACAGCGCATAACCACCTCCGCGCTCGAAGCCTGGCACCCCATCCTTCGCTCCCGCCTTGCCCTTGGGCCCCGGTGGCGCGAGCTCGATCTTGCCGGTGAACTTCTCGTCGAAGCCCTTGCCGAGCGGAAAGCGCCCGAGCGACACGGCGCGGTCCGGTTGGATCACGCGCGCGACGCCCCACGGCCGCAAAGCGTCCGCGAGCCGCCCCGCTCCTGGCACGACGACCTGTCCCTCGGCGATGGGATCCTGGTAGCCATAGATGCGGACCGCGGCTCCCGAGGGATGCCGCGGCGCCTCATACTTTGGGTTCTGATTCGAGCCCGAACCCCGGCCGGTGTCATTCGACTGGAACTCGAATAGATCTTGCCGCGCGAGCCGACCACCGCGCGAGTCGATCCGTTTCGTGACCAATGCGCCATTGTCCACGTGCGTCCACTCGACCAGTTCACGCCCGACGATCGCCACCCCCTCCTCGGGCCAGTCCTCGGAGTTGTCCACGTAAACCACGGGATTGGCCTGCTTGTTCTGACGCAACCGCGCCCCGCGCTGCTGCTTGCTCGGATCAAAGCTTGGTAGCTCCGATACCAGGTGGGAGTAGTAGTAAGGCTGCCCCTTGGGCGCACCGTCGGTGAACAGCACGAGTCCATCCGCCGTCCCACCGCAAACCTCGAAATCGAGTCGGAACCAAGTGTCAGCAGCGAAGCCGTTGCCGCTCATGGGGACGCGCCACTTGAGGCAGGTCTCGACCGGATTCAGTGACCCAGGATCGGGATCGAGGCCTGCGGTATCGAACAGCCGCAGCACGACATCGCCATCTTCCATGGTCGCGAAGATCCGATTCTGGATCGGAGAAGCGTCTCGATTCGCCAGATCGAAGAGCGTCTGATTGCCCAGCGTCTTGGGCTTGAACCAAGCGCCGAAACCAAAGGCAAGACCGAGGCCGGCCTTGCCCTCGTACATCGGAATCGTGCGTCTGCGCCCGCGTGCCGCGGCCTGCTTCTTGGCGCTACCGCCTCCCTTGGTTGCGGCCGCAACGAAGCCACGCACACCCTCGTACGGTCCATCCTTGGCGACGTCCCAGCCATCCGGGTTGGAGTTGGCCGCGAAGGCCTGCACGGTAGCGAGCCCACCGAAATCCGGCGCGCGCGCGATGGCGAGGGTCGCGTAGCTTCCCTCCGGAGTCCGGCTCGGGAAACGCGCTTCCTTGCCGTGAAAGTACGGCATCAGTGGTGGCACCGAGGTATCCGGCGGTTCGCCAGACTCGGCCGAGAGCCGCATCGTCGTGTTCAGCGGGTAGGTCTGAAACCACGGCCGGCTGCGGGAAATGCGCGTCGCCTCGTCGATCTGCTCCTGCGTCGCAAACACGCGATCGACCGGTCGCGAGGGTTGTGGAAACGCAATCCCGACGCGCTCGCGCGCGGCACGCGTCTCGCCGACACCCGTGCGCAGGGCGCTCGCCACCCGGTAACGGACCAAGCCAGCCGACTCGAAGATCAACGGAATGTTGGCAGCCGCGAGCTTGCCGTTGCGGCCATTGACAAAGGACGAGGCCAAAAACTCGAGCTGCGCCTTGGAGAGCACGCCGTTGTCCACCAACGGCCGGATCCCCCGGTCCATCAAATCCTCAAAGCCCGTGAACGGGTGCTCGTAAGGCTCCTCGTCGGTCGGCCCACGCACCGCCACGAACGCATCGGCGATCTCCTTCGCCTTGCCGCGCGAGATCGGCGTGCGCATCACCCTGTGCCCCCGCGGACCACTCGCGTCGGGACGCTGACGCACCCCCTCGATCATCGCCGCCAAGACCTCGGGCGCCGCCGTGTTGACGTTGATCGGGACCGGCTGCAACGGCTCGACGATCGCCTCGCCCTCCTCCGCCTCGATCTGCAGGGCCCGATGCAACCTGATCCGCCACATCGATCCATCGACCGTCGTCTGCCGCGGTCCACGCATCGTGTGGCTCACGACCAAGGCCCACTCCACTGCATCGACGGTCTTGATTCGCACGACTGTCCCGGTCGGGAACGACGCCGCATCGCGCACGCTGAGAAAGAAGGTCTCGCCCGGAACGAGGCGATTGAACACACGCTCTTCCCGACCAAACACGGAACCGTGTGGACGCGCGGCGTCGAACGACAGGTCGGCCTCGAGTGGCTCGAGTTGGTCCATCGAGAGCACGCCGAACTCGAAGCGTGAGATTTGGGTCAAGTCCGCGAGCCGACGCCAGGGGTGAAACTGGGTGCGATCGGGGTAGCCGTCATCGAACTGCGCCGTCACCAACAAGCGAACGCGCGCGTCGAGGATCGCTGTCTGAGCGCGATGCCGAGCCGCCGGTCCGTACGGGTCCGGGGGGCCGTCGCCCGAATAGCGGACACCGCGCGTCAAGCCCTCGAAACCCGACTCGGTCTTGCGCTCGTAGCGAATCAGTTCGTTCTCGATCCAGAGATAGCCCTGATCGGGAAAACCGTGGATGCCGGTCGCGGGAAGCTCGCTCTCCTCGTCTGCGGTGAGGTCTGCACCAAGCAGCGCGCGCGTGCGCAGCAGATTGGACCAAACCAAGGGCGAGGCCGTCGGCGCATGAATCCGGCCCTGCAGGTCTTCGACCTCGCCAGAAACGATGCGCTGTGAGCCGAACGGGGTCTTGTCGCCCTCGGCACCAAAGTTGGCATTGCGCGGAAACTCGTCGAGGGAGTCCGCACCAGGAGTCCCGTCGCC
>CAYSWE010000010.1:5382-23277 GCA_964434515.1 uncultured Phycisphaerales bacterium
TGAATGCGGGCGACGCGCTGCAGCAAGGTCTTGCGAGTCCCCTCGATCAGCAGATCGGCCTCGCGCTCGTTGGCCTCGTCGACCGCCCCTTCACTCTCCTGAGTCATGCTCATGAGGAAGGGGCCCGCCAACGTCAGCAAAATGCCAAGTACGATCAAGACGGCCAGCAGAGCGAAGCCGCTCTGTGTGCTGGCCGTCGGACACGACTCGGGACAACGCTGGGAACCATGCTTCATCGTGACAAGCCTCCTGATTCGAAGCCGATGACTTCCTCCGCTCCGTTTCGCGCGAGTCGATACTCGGGGAGGATTGGGTGCATTCGCCGGTCCACCAGGCCATCCGCATCAAAGCCCAAGGTCTCCGGTCCACTGACATAATCGACAAATTCCGGCAACGACTCCTGGGTAACGACATCGAACGCGAACAGCGCGACCGAGTCGACGACGCCCAGCACGGGCGCGCCGCCGTCGGATACGACGAAGCTCGCGCGCGGATCCCGGTAGCACTCCGTGTCCGCCTTGTCGGACGCTTCCTCACGCCCGTTGACGGTCAAAACGACGCGCAGACGATCGACGATGAGGGCGACCCGCACCCAGCGCCTGAGCGGCAGGCGCGCCGCACTGTTCAGCACGACGCGCCGCCCGGGCTTGCCGTTGTCGCGCGCAAACGTCACCGCCCCGCGGACCTTGCCCGCCGCACCGATGCCGAGTTCCCATGCGTCCCCCATGCGCAGGATCGTGCAGGCCGAGCGCTGGTCCAGCCGCACGTCGCAACGCGCCACGAATCCCCCGCGCAGATCGAAGGCCGGCATAGTCCGAACATCCAGATGCAGCGCCGGCGCCTGATTCTCAGCGTCCGGAAATAAGCCCTGACCAATCCGACCGCCCGGCGCGATGATCGCGGAACCGAGCTTACCCCCGATGCCACGCGTGCCGTGTGGACGCCCGTCGTCGAAGTTCCACTCGCAAACAGGCTGCAGAGCAATCACGCTCAGCGTGCGCTCCTCACCGTCGGCGGCAATCCCGGGCGGCGGCGCCATCACGACGCGCGCCGGCGCACGATAGAACCGAGCGTGATTGCGTGCCATCCGAGCCACATCGCGAATCAACGACCCGGCACGCTCAAGCTCATTGCCCTGCCGGTTGAGCATGCCGAGCCCCATTCCCATCAACGCGGCGATCAGCATCATCACGACCATGATCTCAAGCAGCGTATAGCCGGCTGCCCGAAGTATCGCCGGATGCGCTCTATCCGTCGGATTCGGGGATCTTGAAGTTTCCAATGTCATCGTCGTCGTTGTAGATGCCGTTCGGCCCGGCCGAAAAGATCTGAAATGTCCGCGGGTTCAGGAAGCGTGCACCAGACTTCCATGGCATGACGGGCTGGTCCTCGTCGACACCTTCGCCGGCCTCTCCCAACCGATAGGTCTGCTCGCCACGCGCGTAACTTCGGAAGTGAAAGTAGGCCAGCGGATTCCCCCACGGGTCGACCAGTTCCAGACGCTCGACCTGTTCGAGCTTGCCAATGGGCTGCTCCGCCTGATCCTCGTCCGTGTTGCCCAAGAAATCATCACGCTCGGGAAACCTCTGGTCCGCCGAGTCACTTCGATTGACGAAGAACACGAACGACTCGATGCCGACGTTGTAGTCATTGCCACGCGAAATCTTGATCTTGCCGCGCGTGTCACGATAGTCGTCCGGTGGGAAGTCGCCCGCGCCGCCGGTCGAACGCTGATTGGCGTAGCCCTTGGCTGCCGCAACGGCCTGTTCGACGAGCACTTGACACTGCCCGCGCTTGGCTTGCTGCTCGCTCTCGGTCACGAGCGGCAACAACACGACGAACAGCAGTCCAAGCAGGCCGATGACGACGAGCAGTTCGACCAGCGTGAAGCCACGCTGCCCGCGCGAACCGATGCTTCTTTGCTTGCACACGCGCCTACTCTCCAAGCCGAATCAGACGGAAGGAATCGAACCAGCCCGCGACTTTGGTCCCGAGCGACGGCTCCACACGAAAATCCAGATAGAGCGCACGACCGGCGCCCGAAGCGGCGAGCCTCGCCTTGCGGCGCGCAACCTCGACACCGTTCCAGTAGACGACAATTTCGCCACGCGACGCCGAACCGTCGACCCCGGTGTCATGCACGATACGGATGTGCACCGGCTGCTCGGGCTGCATCGCCAACTTGGGATTCTGGTCGGCGAACACGCGCGTCGTGTTCTTCTTGGTCTCCTTGAGGCCGTCCCGTAGATAAACGAACCCGCCGCGTCCGTCATACCCGGCTTTGAGTTCGAAGCCGACACGCGTCTTGCCCCCACCGACCGCCTGCTCATCGTGCAGCCGGGCCAGCAAGGGAGCGCTGTTCCCTGGCGTGAAGGCCAGTTGGAAGGACGCCTCGACGAAGTCCTTGCCGCGTGGAATCGTGTAGCGAACAAACGTCGGCGAGTCCCTGCGCGCGCCGCCCTTGACCTCCAACCGACCGTTCGCGACGCGCCACACGATCTTGCGTTGCCCGTTCTGCGTCTTGGCCCAGTGCTTACCCAAACGGTCGCCATTGAACTCGTCCCGGAAGGCCTGCTTGCCGCGATGGTACTGCAGACGTTTTCTCGTCGTGCCCGCCCAAATCTTATTCGGATTCTTGTCGTCGCGGACCTGCTGCCAGACCGAACCGAGCTTCGAAACGGCCTCCTCGAATCGCCCGGCACGGTTGTCGAGCAGTGCCTGCCATAGGCGTGGATGCACGTCGCCACCCCATTCGCGCGACTCGGCAAACGCCTTGGCTGCCCGGTCGTTCTTACCGAGGTGGTAGCGCACGATGCCCAGAAGATCGGGATAGAGCCAGTTCTTGCCGCGGGTCGCCTCGCCGGCGACTGCGCGGGCCGTCAGACGCTCCGCATCGGCCAGCAACTCGAGCCCACTCGCCGTCGTGCGCGCCTCGAGAAGCTGCGCGTAGGCAAGTTCGGCCATCGCCTCGACGAAGTCGTAGCGCTCGCGCAGGCAACGGTCCAGCGCATCGCGCGCCTGCTCGAACAGCCCGTTCTCGCGATACGCTCGCCCGAGCAGGTACAACACGTACGGGTCGCGCGGCGCGATCCGTTCCGCATCTCGGCAGCGTGCCAGCGCATCGGCCTTGCGGCCTGGCGTGAGAAGCAGCAACCAGCCCTGTGCCGCCAGCGCCACGTGACGCTCGAGTGGGTCGCGTCGGGCCGCCGACTCGAACAGTTCCCAAGCCTTCTTGTAGTCCTTGGCGTGGAATGCCGAGAGGCCGGCGCCGATCAACGCCATGGCCGAATCCGGGAGAGCGGTGCCGGCCGCCGCGAAGGCGGCCTGAGCCTCGGGATACTGTTGCTTGGCGTAGGCGACGGCACCCTCGAACAAGCGGTTCTCAGCGAGGTCCGCGACGTTCCTGGCCTCCGCCAGCGCCGTGCTTGCCGCCGGGTCGCCGACCGCCAAGAGCGTCCGTACGAGCTGGAGCTGAATCGCGTGGCGGAGCGCCTTGGGCTGACTCGGCACGATCAATCGGCGGGCCTCTTTGGCGGCAGTCAGCGCCGCCTGGGCCTCACCGCGGGACAAACGAAAGCGCGACAGCGCCAAGAAGTTGCGTGGATCCCTGGCGCCCCGAGTCACGGCTTCTTCGAGATGCTTGGCAGCCTCTTCCTCGAGCCCCAAGCGATGCTCGAGGACGCCGAGGCCGCGCGAAACAAACGCGTGCTTCCGCATCTTCGTCTGCTGCAGTTCGTCATAGACGGCAAGTTCCTTCTCGAGCTGACCGGTCTGCGCAAAGACCCACGCGAGCAACTCGTGCCCGCGCGGCGAACTGGGCGCGGCCGCGATGTACGCTCTTGCCTGAAACTCCGCCTCGTCGATCGCATCCGGGAACTGGCGCTCCTCGAGCACCAGTCGCGCAATGAACGCTTCGCGCTCGCTGAGGCCAGTGTCGCCACCGGGGATGCGGCGACGCATCATCCCGATCCGATTGCGAATGTTGCTGGCGAATGTGATCGACTCCAGTTGGTCGGGCTGCCACTCGAGCCGCTCCGCAATGACGGTCCCCTTCTTGGGGTTGATCATGCGAATGGTCACCGGCGCACGAAACGGTCGTTTGACGGTCAGCGGCGCGCTCGGATCGAGCTCGCCGTGGTTGAAGCGGTCGGCACCGAGCACCCGCCCCCACTTGATCGATCCGTTGGAGGCCAGAATCTTGTCGTAGGTCCCCGAGTAGTCCGTACCGTTCTGGTCGGCTTGTGAGGAAGTCGCCCTGCCATCACTCGCCACAGCTGCACCTGCCGGCGGCGGCGGAACGCCCTCGTTCGGCGCCTGCTCGTTGGGAGCTCCGACTGCGCCGGCAGCTGCCGGTAAGGACACAAGCAGGCCATTCGGGTCCAGCCGACGCAGATACCACCAGTTCAGACTGGGTCCGGGTTGGACCGGAGGCTCGACCAAGGGCAGCGCCGGGAACGGAGGCAACGCCAAAGTCGGCCAATCCAACGGTGGCAGTGGCTGCGTCCTCGACGGCTTACGGAACGGTTCACGCGCGCCCTTCGTCGCGACCGGCCCCTTCGGCGCGACCGACCCAGCGTCGACGACGACACTCGTCGGCAAAGCGATCTTGGCGTATTGGAGGGTCTTCACCCTGCGCTTACCCTTCGCTATGACCTTGCTTCGACCCGTGAATCCGAGCACGGCCACCAAAGCGGCCACGGCGATGAAGAGTCCTTGTTCTTTGCGTAGTGCCAATGTCACGCGTCCGTCTTCGGGGGGTGGATCAACGCCAATACTCGACAATCGACTTGCATGGGGTCGCCGGGTCGTTCGCTCGTCACCGCTTTGATCTCATCGATCAGAAGTGGTCGCACGGCGTCGTGCCCCTGGCGAGACTCGCCCACGCAGGCCTCCAGAAAGCGCTGCAACGTCTCGCCGCCGACGTGGAAGCGCAGGCGTGCCGAGATTCGCTCGCCGAGTTGCACCGTCTTCTTGCGCCGAGCGCGACTGCCGCCGCGCCGACGCACCCGACTCGCCTCGATCTGGATCTTGTCGACGGCCCGCAGCCCGAGCGCCTCGGGCGCGTCCCGCTGCACGTCGGATGACGCGACAAGCAACCGCGTGAGCAGGTCGTCCACGGCATCGAGGGCAATGAGAATCCGCCGCGTGTCCTCGCGCTGCACCGGCGACTGAGCCGGCAACCCGAGCTGGACCGGCGTGAACTCGACGCTCGCCGTATCCATGTCCGCCTGGATCCAACTCCGCACGCTCGTCGTCGTCTGAAGATAGTGCATCGTCGGATCGCCCTTGCCCTCCAGGCTGAACTGCGGGCGGACGCGAAAGTAAGTGAGCGCTTCGACCCGAGCCAGATCGGCGTCGATCGCCGCGCGGTCCGCGGTGGCTGCACGCCGTGCCGGCGCCCCGTAGAACCGCGACCTCTTCAGCGTCGCGTTGGCCTGGCGAATGCGCTTCTCATAGTTGCGCGTCGCGAATTTGTTGGAGATCCACGAGTTCGCCACGAGAAACACGATGAGGCCACCCAGCACACCGACGATCCACGTCTTGTGCTCCTGCCAAATGTCATTCAGATCCATCGGAGCGTCTCAGTTTTCTGGTTGGGCGACATCGAGATAGTCGACCTTGAAATCGAACGTGAACCCATTCGTCGTCCCAGCGCGTGCAGCCCGGACCGGAACGCCGTGCGCCTCGAGTGCGCTCTTGAACCTGCCGAACGTGTCCTGCAGCGAACGGTCCGTGATGGCAATGCCGCGGCCAAAAACGTGTACGACGGGCCGTTTGGCAGTCTTGCGTGCACGCCGCGTCGGGGTCGTATCCTTGCTGTCCTTCTTGGGGACCGACGTCTCGCGAACCCAGGGCGCCGCACTGATCTCGGAGCTCAGCTTGGTCAGCCACAGATCCTGCGGCAGAGTTGCCCGCACCGCACGCAGGACGCGGATGGTGCCGAACAGCGGCACAGCCAGCCGCTGTAGCTCTACAAGCCGAGCGGCGTTGTCCGCATTGGACTCCACCACACGCTTGGTGCGACTGTGCGTCTTCTTGACCCGGTCCACCTGAACCTTGGCAAGTCGTGCCGTTTTGGCCAGGGCATCGTGCCGCTTCTTGGCATCCAAGGCGTGCCATCCCAGGTAGGCAAGCGCAAGGACAGCGGCGGCGATCGTCCAGATCGTCCGGCTTAGGAACCGGCGCTTGCGCTTGACGGACTCGGGGAGAATCTCGATTGAATAGAGGTCGTCGAAGCACGGCGCCATCGCCAACCCAAGCGCCAGCGTGGCTTCGGACCCCGCGTCGAGCAACGCCTCTTGCTGATCCCCAGGACAGGCACTCACGTCGACGTCGGGGGCCGGATCCCAGCACTCGACGGGACAGCCTAGCCCCTCCCGGAGGAAATCGGCGACGCCCACGACGCGCGCTCCCGGACCGCAGACGAGTGCCCGCTTGACTTGCAGATCTTGAATGCTGGTCTGCGACTGGCAGAACGCCACCGTCGAACGCAGTGCAGCCTGGAGCTGCCCGGAGACCGCCTGCACCGAATGGCTGACGCGCTCCTCTTGGGAGGATGAGTATTTGCCCCGCGCCTTCGGATCGAGATTGAGGTGCTCGCGGCGAATCTTCTCTGCGCGCTCTTCGCGAACGTTGAACTGTTGCGCGATCGCACCGTCGAGCACCGCCAGCCCACCCGACACGTTCCGGGCAAACAGCAGGTTCGGACCACGCACCAGAGCGATGTCGAGCGTCCGCTCGCCGAGCCACGCAAGCAGGATGGTGTCGTCCTCGGTCACCTGGCCGAGCATCAGGTAGGCGTTGTAGAGGGCGATCGCGTTCGGCGTAAACGCGGCGACCTGCCCCTTGCCGGACTCGACCAGCCGCTGTGACGCATCGAGCGCGTCGTTCTTCGCGAGCGCGAGCAACACGGTGTCCTCGCCGGTCATCTCGTTGCCAATCGGCAGCAGGTTGTAGTCCGACGAGAGCGCGCCGCCAGCCTGCTCGGCAATCTCGTCCACCTCGAACGCCATGAGCTTGGCGAGTTGCCAGTCCGGCACCTCCGGCACGCGCGAATACTTGAGAATCAGATCGCGCCCGGTCAGGCCGACGACCGTCGATGCTAGCGGTTCCCGCAGACCCGAAAGCCGCCCACTCGCTACCGCGATGCGCTCGAATCCCAGCAACTGAAACGTCACGCCCTTGCGGCGCCCGCGCGCAACGAGCGCGGTGCGTTCCCAGATGTCGATCCCAGTTCCCTTGTTCGCCATCGTCTACTTCTCGCTCTCAGGGAGTCTCTGAAGGAGTGCTGCGGCCGCCTTAGCAGCGTCCGTGCCGGGAAACTGCTCGCTAACGAACCGACTGATCAGTCGGGTCAAGCGCGGTTCACGCGCGGCTTTGAGTGCTCGGGCGACCTCCAAGAGGCGCTCGCCGCGGTGCTCGCCACGCGCCTTCTCGACCGCATCGAGCTGACTGGCCACGGCTTCCCGAAACTGGTCGATCTCGGTGCCAAACTCGGACTCATACATCGACAGCGCTGCGATCTTGCGCAGCAGCTCACGGTACAGTCCGGCATAGTGAAAGGCCTGGGCCTCATCGAACTCGGCACGCAACTGTTCGAGTTCGCGCCGCGCTTTCGTCAGCAACTTGCCGCGGCCGAGCCGCGCCTTCGCCACGGACTCGGCGTTGAATGGCTTCTCTCGAAGGATGCGACGGTAGAGAGTGAGCGCCTTGCCAACATCGCCGCGCGAGTAGGCGTTCTCGGCTTCCCGCATGAGCCGAATGGTCTCGAGCGTCTCTTCCTCGAAGACGAGCTTGAAGTCGTAGGACACCGAGGTCGCGCCATCGGGACTCACCGTGCAACGGAGTTCGCGTTCGCGCCCACCCGGCCCGGTGTTCGTGACATCGAGTCGAACCGGTTGCGACGGCGTGAGCAGCACGCGGTGCACCATGTCCCCCCAGTAGACCGCCTGGACGCCGACGATCTTGCTGAGGCCCGCGTAGCTCTCGTAGCCGCTCTTCGTTTCACCGGTAGGCAACTTGCTCTCGCTGCGGACCAGGTAGGTGCCGCCTTCGAGCACATCCGGATCGATCCTCAAGACGAGACGACCGTCCACCCCAGACAGGGTGAATCCATCCTCGCGAACCTCGAGCACGGGCTTCCCCAAGTCGGCGAGCGTCAGCGGCATGGCATGGCCCAACGCCTCGAGCACAGCATCGCTACCCGACCTGGGCATGGCCGTAAGCGATGAGAGAGCGTTCTGCTGACCATCATGAATACTGACACAGCTCGTCGCCGCGTCCGGGACGAACACGCTACGACTGGCGATCTGTCGGCTGTGCTGCCCGGCCACGCCGGAACTCTCGGCGAGCACGAGCGAGATATCATCCGCGTAGACCCGCGACTCGTTGCTCTCGCGCCCGGCGTCGAGGGCCGCCACGATGGCGACCGTCACCTGAGCCGCCCCCGGCGGAACGGATGCTGCGCAGGAGAGTTCCTCGTAGCCGTCACCGCCCAACTTGGCGAGCGGCGTTCCCGCCACCATTTGGAAGCGTTGCGTAAACTGTCGCGGCGCGCCGTCCTCTTCCGTATCGAGCGCATCCGGATCGACGATCGGAGCCTTCCCCAGAAAGCAGATGCGCAACGCGACGCGCACCTCGCCTTCGGTCCGAACAAACGCCCGCGCACGGTAGACTCCGTTGAGCCGCGTCGGGAAGGCCTCCGCCGGCACCCCGACCGCGAACGTCGAACCACGACTGTCCGCCTGCCCGCCGCCAAGATCCGCGCGCAGCGCGCTGCGACCCGTGTGGCCGCTGCCGCTACGCTCGAAGCCACCGCCGGACGCCAAGGGCAACCAAGAGCCCGCGTCCTTCTCCAGGTGGGCCAGTCCTTCCGACAGAAGATTGCCAGGCACGAGGGCGACCTTGGCCGCCTTCTTTCCGCGTTGCGGCGCGTCAGGCCGGAGGAAGAACCACCACGCGGCGCCGCCGACAGCGAGCAAGGCGACCAGCGCCAGCAGCGCTACGGGGCTGCGCTTCGACGTGCTGGCAAGCAGGTCGGCGTTGATTTCGATCCCCATGTCGTCCGCGACCGGCCCCAGCTCCTCGTCGACGAGTTCCAACGTGGTCTTACCGACCTGGAACCGATCGCCGTGCGACACCGGGATCTCGCGGATGCGTTTGCCGTCGACCCGGGTCCCGTTGGTCGAGTCGAGGTCGCAGAGCACGATACTGCCGCCCTCGACGCGGAGCTCACAGTGCTGGCCTGAGACCTTCTCGTCACCCTCCACGGTCCAATCACAGCCGGGTTTCCTTCCGATCTTGAAGGCGGAGGCGTCGCCGAGCGGCACCTTCTGACCTTGCTGGGCGCCGTCGACGACATGCAGGACGAATCTCGCCATATTTGCTCTGGGATCCGGTGGGGTCTACGGCCGCCACCCCAATCGCGGATCGACTGTGCGATTCCGCGGACTCGGGGCAACTCAGCCGTCGGTGCGAACGAACGAAATGGGCAAACGGACATCCCGACGCCAGGGCCTGATCAGCCCCGATGGAACAAGGCACGAACCTGTCGGGCATCGTTGCGGACGTGGCATACCCGTCTCGGACGACAGTGTAACCGAACCGGAGATCACGCCCAGACAATAGATTGGGCCGCGTTCCGGTCGGACGAGCCGCATCACCCGCGCGGGCACGCCTGGGCGCGCGGCCGCGACCCATGGTCCGTCCCAAGCGTTGTTGTATCGGGTATTTGTCCCGAGCGACGACCGACGCGGCTGACGCCACGGCACATGCGCCACGGCGAGCGACATCGCTCAACGACGTGCGCCGAGGGCGGCGCGATGGCCGTCGGCAGCGCCCCAGCGAACTTCGGCGGAGGGGATCCATCGACACCCGCGGACAGAGCGTCTCCGCGCACGCGCACAGAGATGCGCGCAATCGAACAACCAACGCCTGTCGTGTGCTCGAACCGCCCAAGATCCGGTTCGCGGCCGCCCCGCAAACGACGCTGCGCCGCCACCGACATGCCCGAAAGGGCGCCGCTGCAGCGCAACGAACGGACATCGATTTCGGCAAAAAAACTCCTGCCAGCCGCCTCTCGGGGGCTTCCCCGGAACCTCCTTGGGTCGCGACTTTTGCGGCTTTGGGTCGCGCAGGCGACGCGAAACGGCTCTGATGGTGGCCCAATGGCCCCCCGATACGGCTGCGAGACCATCCCGAGCGGGACGACCTTCGATTTAGACCCGGCCGTGCGCCGCCACGTCCTGCGCGTCATGCGGATGCGGGCCGGCGACGAGTTCGTGCTGTTTGATCCGAACGGAGCCGAAGCGCTGGTCAGGATCGAATCACTCGGCGCCGGAGGTGCGACAGTGCGGGTCTTGGAGCGCACGCGCCGACGGCGACCGACGACGCACGCCCTCGAGCTTGCGTTCTCGCCGCCGCGGCCTGGCCGACTCGAGCAGGTGTTCGAGCACGGGACCGAACTCGGCGTCACGGCCTTTCACCTGCTCGTGTGCGCGCGGACACCGCCCGCCGCACGGTCCGAAGGAATCAAGGAGCGCTGGGGGCGCGTGGTACAAGGCGCGGCCGGGCAGTCAGGCGCTGCCGGACTCCCGAGCATCCACACGCCGCGCCCGCTCGAGGATTTCGCCCGACTCGTCGTGCCAGGATTCGCCGGCACGGCTTACATTGCGGCGCCAGACGGCATGCCACGCAGCACCACGACCCCTTCACCGGCGCTCATCGCCATCGGACCCGAAGGCGGCTTCACGCCCGACGAGTACCGCACGCTCGTCCGAGCCGGCTGCCAACCGCTGTCGCTCGGACCCTACATCCTCCGCATCGAGACCGCTGCGCTGGCCGCCGCCGCGCTCTTCGCAGCCGACAGGTAGGCGAACGACTCAGGTGCGCGCCGCGAAGTTCCAGCTGCTGTCGAAGATGCTGGCATGCCGGGGATCGTTGAGGTCCTTCCAGATCCCCGAGTCATCGGCGACGGCCTCGTCAATCGGACGAGGATACTGCGGGTCGCTCTCGGGTAGCAGGAATAGAAACACCGCGCCGCCGCCGGGGTTGTCTTCGCAGGCGATGAAACCGCCATGCATGCAGACGATCTCCTTGGAGATGGGCAGCCCGAGGCCGGTTCCCTCCGGTTTGTCCGTGAGCGAGTGCGCGCCTTGACGAAAGCGGTCGAAAACGCGCTCCTTCTCCTCGTCGCCGTCGATGCCGGCGCCCCGATCGGCGACGCGAAGTTCGATCCCGCCATCCACCTGCTTGAGGGTCACGCCGATCGCCTCGCCTTCGGGTGAGAACTTCCACGCGTTGGTCAACAGGTTGGTGATGACCTGATGGAGACGATCTCGGTCGCCGTAGAAGCGCACCTCCGACTCCGGGACATCGACCTCGAAGTCGACCAGCTTGTTGTGTTTGAGCCCAGCCAGCGCCTTCACCGCCGTCTCGACGAGATCGCGGAAATCGAAGTTCGACATCTGCCAGGTCATCACGCCGGCTTCGATCTTGGCGAGGTCCAACACTTGATTGATCAGGCGCGACAGCCGCTCGGACTCATCCTTGATGATCGTCAAGAACTCTCGGCGCAGCTCCGGCTCTTCTTCGTCGCCGTACTCGAGCAAGATCTCCGCGAAGGATCGGATGCTCGTGAGCGGAGTGCGTAGCTCGTGGCTCACAGACGAAAGGAAACTGTCCTTCGCTCGGTCGAGCGTCTGGAGCTCTTCGTAGGCACGCACGAGTTCGCGAGTCCGCGCCGCGACCTTCTGCTCCAGCGTGCGGTTCTGTTCTTCGATCCGTTCGCGCTGAACTTCCAGTTCGTTCGACATCTTGTTGAAACTGTCGGCTAGCGTCGCGATCTCGTCGTTGCCGCGAACAGGGAGCTGCACGCCCCGGAGCCCTTGCCCGATCGACGTTGCGGCATCGGCCAGCCCGCGAAGGTGGCGCAGCATTCCAGTTGTGATCGCAACGCCGAGGATCATCGCCAAGAGCAGCAACGCAAGGCCGAAGGGCATGACCGCGCGCACGAACTCGGTGACCGACCGCACGATGGGTTCGCGGCTGGCCCAGACGATGAGAGTGCCGCCCGAGCGCTGTGGAAGCGTCGCCGACGGACGGTTCCGGTCGACGACGTAGCTGTCCAGGTCCGCCGCGACCACGTCGCGCGCATCGACCCAGATCGGGGTCGCTACGATGTAGCCGCGGGCAAACTCGGTCTCCCACTTCTTGACACCCGATTGTGCCATGTCGCCCCAGGCCTTGAGCATCCGAAGGCCAACGGAGCCGGACTGCAGCAACTCATGAAGCTCACCGTCCTCCGTTTCGCGGTAGAGTTCGATGCGCACGATCGACGGCGTCAGCTCGAGGATCTCTTCCACCGACTGTCGCGCGAGCTGGCCTTCCCCGGTGGCGACTGCGACGATCGTGCCGCTGTCCCGCGCCAGCATCTCGGCCACGGTGATCAGCTGGTTCTGCTCCCGCTCATCCATCGAGCGTAGGGTCTGGTCGACGGTGTACCGCGCAAACGACACGACAGTCGCCGCCGTGGTGAGGATCGCGGGTAGCGCGATCTTCCAGCGGAGACTGGGGCGGAGCACGGACATACCGCTGTATGTCGTCCAGCCCCGGCACCGAACTTGCGAATCCGGCGTCGCAAAGTCGATGCATCCGAAACGCCGACGGCAAGGTCCCTACCGGCCGAAGCGTTCCATGACATCCGGCCGCAGCTTCGGAACATATCGGGGACTCGGCGGCACGACGCCGCGGATTCCGCCGGGGTCCTCCATGATCGCGCGGGCGACCTGCTCGCCCAGGCTGCTGAAGTCCGGCTCCAAATAGTACAGCGAACAACTGGTGATGTGCTTCCCGCCGAGCCCCACGACAAACAACCCGTGCTCGAGGAGCGCGCGCTGGAACTCGATCTCGAGGCGCTTCCCTGGCAGCGGCGTCGCCCCGTGATCCGGCAAAAGGAGCAGCACGCGCACGTCCTTGGAAAACTTGCGAACCGCCAGGATCGATTGCGCCCGGTTCTTGACTGGCACGAACTCTACGAGGTCGCGCTGCACCTGCTTCTCGAACGCCCGAATCGCCCCGCGCTCGCGCATGATGGTGTGCCGGCGCGCGAGGATCCCAACCTTCTTGATCCTCGGGAAGTACTTCAGCAGGATCTCGAGCCGCCGAACCGCAGGGATGTCGAGTGGGTGAAACCACCGGACCCGAGGCGCTCGCGGCTCGCCCAGGGTCCCCGCGCACGCGACACGAAGGTCCGTGCGCCCAAGCCGTTCGACTTCGTGCATCGCCACGGAGCCGATCGCAAAGATGACCAGGTTGCGTGCGCGGTGCTCGAAGCGACGTGGATCCAAGCGCGAGATCCGCCGCTTGAGAACGATCGAGTCCACGACGCGCCCTGCGTAAATCGCCCGAAATGCCTGCTCGCAGCGCTCGAACTGCGGCGATTCCCGCCGCACGACGATGACCGCCGGGAGTTCCCGCTCGGCGGACCGAACCGGCTTCTGCGGCCAGCTCGCCGTCGTAAGCAACAGGACCCCCAGGACCCGCGTGCAAAACACTGGCCCCAGCATGCGCGCCTCACTCAGGCGTGCTGAAGAGTGTTGCGGTCGACGCTTTCGATCTCGACGACGATCGACCCACTCTTGAGACGAACGAACAGTTCCGCACCCCAGCCCAGGTTGCCATCGATGATGGTCTCCGCGAGCGGGTCTTCGACCTCCCGCTTGATGAGCCGTCCCAGCTCGCGTGCGCCGTAGTCCTCGCTGAAGCCGCGCCGCGCCAGGTGGCGCTTGAGCGCAGGCGAGAAGCGAACCTTGTAGCCTCTCGCGAGCAAGAGCTTGCCGATCTGCCCGAGCATGCGCCCGGCGATGCGCGCGCACACATCCACATCCAGCGGATTGAACACGACGATTTCGTCGATCCGATTCAGGAATTCCGGACGGAAGCTTTCGCGGAGGGCCTCGACGGTGATCGTCGCGTGATCGCAGTCGCGCAGCGATTGGCGCTTCTTTTGGTCGAATCCCATGCGCGAACGAACGCGGTCGATCTGCTCGATCCCCAAGTTGCTCGTCATCAGGATGACCGCATCCGCAAACGAGATCGTCTCGCCGCGGCTGTCCGTCAGCATGCCCTCGTCGAGAATCTGCAGGAGCAGGTTGTGGACCTTGTGATGCGCCTTCTCGATTTCATCGAACAACACGACGCAGTGCTTTCTGGCCTTGACCGCCTCGGTCAGATAGCCACCCTCGGCGTGGCCGATGTAGCCGGGCGGAGATCCGATCAGTTTGGCATACTCGTGCGGTAGGGCATACTCACTGCAGTCGACGCGGACCAGTTTGCCAGGTTCGCTCCAGAGCGAATCGGCCAGTGCTTTGGCGATCTCCGTCTTGCCGGTCCCCGTGCGCCCCACGAGAAAGAACGTGCCGACGGGAGTCTGCGGGCGCTTGAGCCCAATCGCCGCCTTCTTGATCGCCTTCGCCAGCCGTTTGACGACCTGGTCCTGGCCGACGATGCGCCGGCGCAGCGACTTCTCGAGGTTGGCGACGTTCTTGGGCACGGGGTTGAGCCCCTTGCGCCGACGCTGATCGACCGGCGTGAGGACATCCATCGCCTTCGCCGGCAGGCTGACCTGGTGAATCTCCAGGTTCGGATTGACGTCAATGCAAACCTGGTAGAGCAGGTCCTCGATCGTCAATGGATCGTATTCCTCCTCGAGGACCTTCAGCTTCGCGGAGATCGCGCCAGGGCAGTCGGGCAGGCACTGCCCGATCACCGCCTGCCGGTACTGCGCCTTGTTCTGGACGTCAAGCTGCGCAACGACCGAGAGTTCGGAGTCCGGTAATACGCGGACACGAACGAACTCATCCAGCAGGTCGAAGTACTTCAGGACCAGGTTGCCGTCGTCGGACTTCAAGCAAGCCTCCGATGCCTCGGGAACAAACCAGGGCGCAAGAGCACCCTCGAATCGCTGTCATCGGGCGCAGCGGGGACGCGACTTGAGGCGGAGGGCGGCGTGTCGTCGACGTCAGCGCCTGGCGAGCACCGTCCGGACGGCGTCATGCAGCCTTGCCTCGGTCACTCGGCAGTCGTACTCGCGGTCGAACCGGGCACGGGCACGGCCTCCAGCAGCCGGAAGAAGCGCGGGATTCTGATAGAGACGCTCGATGGCGGCCGCCAGCGCGCGCGCGTCCTTCTGGGCAACGATCCACCCCTCCACGCCATCATCGATAATCTCGGGAATCGAGCCCGCGGCGCTAGCCAGCACAGGAAGTCCGCTGGCAATCGCCTCGAGAATCGCCGTCGGAACACCATCTTTGTCGCCACTGTCGGTTTCGACGTAAGGAGCAATGAAAGCGTCCGCCTGCTGCAGGAGTTCGCCAATGCGCTCCTGCGTCTGCATACCATGCAGGACGATCGAGTCCTCGAGCTCGGCCGCCGCGATCGCTGCCTCGAAGCGCTTCGCATAGGCCAAGCTCGCCCCACTGTCCTCGTCTGCTGCCCCGACCACATCGACGTGGACCGGCCGCCCCCGATCGCGTTCGATCCGGCAAGCTTCAACCAGTTCGAGGAGTCCCTTTTTCGGTTCGAGACGAGAGACGGAGAGGAATCGGATGGCGCGCTCCTCGGGGGCTGCCCGCGGCACAAACGAAAATCGCCGGCCATCGACGCCGTTCGGCTTCACAAGAATCTTATCCGCGACAGCCTCGGGGTCTCGCGCAAGCGACAGGAGTTCCTCTTTGATACGCCGAGACGTCGCCACGATGACTGCGGCGGTCTCCAAGTGCAAAGGAACGACCTTCAGGGGATGATCATCCATCATGTGGTCGGCATACGCAGATACGCACCGCGGCACACCTAGGACCTCGCCGGCGATCAGCCCAGCCAGGCTCTGCTCGTAGAAGAAATAGGTCTGAATGAAATCTGCGCCCCACAGCTCCACTTCCCGCGCAAACGTAAAGCCCATGAGAAATTCGTAGTTCTCGTCGAGCTGATCACGTGCCACGTCGCCGTACTCGGCGAGCTGGTCCTTGAGGCGCTCAATGCGCTCTGGGCACCGAGCCAAGTAGTGCTCGTAATCTGCTCGATGCCGCTCGTAGGTCGATGGTACGAGTTTGCGATTCACGTCGAGGTAGGCAAACGCCGCGTGGAGATGAGCTCGGTCTTTGTCGGACTGATGGAAGAGTCGAACGTCCGCGCCCATCAGCTCGTGGTAGCTGAGGAGTTCTTGGTAGACGAACGTGTGGCTGATCACCGGAAACTGACCCGTCGATGCAGCCGCAATGCGCAGCGCCTGATCAGGCGCGGACTGGCTAGCCGACGCCCCTCTGCCTGAACCGGTTCGCAGGGTGTTTCTCGCCGTGCGGCCCGCGCGCAAAATCCTCTTGCCACCGCGCACGGCCTTGCGCATCAGCGGAATCTTGAAGAAGCGCCGGCCCACGCTGTACTCCCACGTCGCGCGCAAACGCGCCGCCTCGGCCAAAGCTTCGTTGCGCTCCTCCTCGACACAGTGTCGACGCCGACACTCTTCCTCATGCTCCCGGCGCAACCGATCGAGTTGCTGCACGATCTGCTCGAGCTCGTCGCGAACACCCCGCGCTTCCACGAGTTCGGAGCGTGTCGCTTCGAGATCCGCCCGCACTGCCGCGAGCTCCTCTTCCATCCGCTTGACTTCCCCACGCACCCCTTCGACCTCCCGTTCCCTCTCCTCTGCGCGCTGCTGCAATCCCTCGACCTCCTGCTCCCGGAGCCTCAACTGCACGTCCAGCTCAGCTCGTCGTAACTCTTCGTCGCCGAGCCGCTGCTCGATTCCGCCCCTCAGATTCGATAGCTGCTCGTCGACCCGGAGCTTGTGAACTCGTTCCGGATAGAGTCCAACGGTCCTGTCGGTGCCATGGTCGTCGGTGCGGCAGTCGGCGACATCCTCATCGCCCGTAAGTAGCCCAGCAAGCAAGCACAACGGCGACAACTGCGAGCTGCCGGCGATCGCGTGCAAGACAGCCGGAGCATCGTCCGCGCGGCTCCGCCAGGCTTCCAGAGCGTGCAGCGCCACACGGTGCACCTCGGCTTGGAAGCGTTTGCGCCGAGTCGCGTCGAACCAGACCGTGTTGTGCTCGTGCAGACGGTAGGCGAGCAACGGCCGTCGCACGTGGCAGAGCCCACCGCGCAAGGCCGCCTGGAGGAACACGTGCCAGTCCAGGCAGTACTCGAGTCCGGGCAGCGCGGCCAGCTGCTGCCGCAAGAACTCCGTGCGGCACACGATGTTGGAACTCGTAATGAGCGTGTTGGCGCCCAAGAGATGCGCGAAATCGGTGGCGGATGGGTCCAACGCTTCGAACCAGTGCACCCAATCATACGCGAGCTTGCCGTCGTACAGCCGCGACGCCGTGCGCGCCTCGACGACTCGACCGTTGCGATCGATCAACGTCAGATCGCTGGCAGCAACGAGGGCATCCGCGTCCTTGCGCAAAGGATCCAGGAGTTCCGCCAATCGATCCACAACGAACAGGTCATCCGAGTTCAGCAATGCGACGAATGGCGTATCCACGAGAGCGAGGGCCTGACTCGTGCTCGGCCCCAGCCCGACGTTGCGCTCGCGTCGCCGTAGGACGAGCTGCTGGCCCGGCGTTGTGTCGACCATCCGGGCAACGATGTCCGCAGTCCGATCGGGTGACGCATCGTCGGCAACGAGGACGCGAGCCTTGCACCCACGCTGACCGAGCGCCGACTTCACGCAGGCTTCGATGTAGCTCGCATGCTTGTAGCTCGGAATCAGGACCGTGACGTCCGGCTCGTCCCGCGCGTCAAGGCTGCCCGATGCTTCGGATGCCGCGCCTTCCGCGGACGCGGACCGTTCGGCGCGAGGCTCTTCGACGACAAACGACGGTCGAGCCAGGACGTCGA
>CAYSWE010000011.1:0-21797 GCA_964434515.1 uncultured Phycisphaerales bacterium
CGATGGCGCCCGCTGTGATGCGCCCGCCGAGTTCTTTCTGTTTGCAAGCGGTGCCAGCCCCAACGCCGAAACATGCCGCCGCCTGGAGCGGCCAGCCCTCGAGACGCTTGTGCAGCATACCGGCGGCTAGCGCCTCCCTGGCGCCGGCGCCGCCGCGGTCGCTGGCAACCGGCGGAACGATGCACAAGTTCGCGTCCGTAGCGTAGACCTCGACTTGCTCGGGGCCGGCCGTCGAGACGAGGGCTTCGCCCCCGCGAGCCAAGAAGCCGGCCGAGAGCTCGTTCATCGTGCAGGAAGCCTGTCCGGCGAGTTGCGCCAGGTCCGAGCGCCCGGCGACAATCCAGTCGCTGCCCCCCGAAACGGCCTCACGCAACGTCTCGCCGGCGCTCTGTACCATGACGGGCACACGCGCCTTCCGAGCGAGCTGCGCGATCTGGCCCAACGCCAGCGGCGCGGCGGGCGTCGGGTCGTCACCGCAGAGCACGAGCGCTTCGAGACTCGAGAGCCGTCCCTGCACCGCAGCGACGAGCTGGCGCAAGGGGCCATCTCGAAGGCGCTGCCGCGGCTCGGGAAACTCGCGAGTGCGCAACGAGCCCCGGGCGTCCCAAAGGTGCTGCCGCACGCTGAGCGGGGTATCGACGACGGCGTCGAGCCACTCGACCTCGAGGCGCTCACGCGCACACGCATCCGCGAGCACCGCGCCCGTCTTGCCACCGCAAAAGCTCAGCAGACGGGCAGAACGCCCCAGGGTAGCGAGAACCCGCGTCGCAACCATCCCCGGCCCACCGGGCTCGAAGTGCGCCGCGACGACATCACACCCGTGCGCGCTCGGTCCGCCCAAGAACTGAACTCGGACGAGCCATGGCTGGAGCGAAACGACGAGGAACATAGCCTCTCATCGGCTTCGCGGGCGCGTTTCTATCGCGCCAGATCCGGCGCTACTTGCCGGACTCGCCAGTCTCAGCGTCCTCGGTCGCGTCGTCGTCGTCGCGCAGGAACCACGGATCCTTATAGATCTGCAGCGGCCGAATCTTGGTGTCCGGGTGGCCACCGAGCTCGGCCAGCCCATAGACCGGCGTTGCCAGAAGGTCCACAGCGTGGACGAAGCAGGACAACCCGTGGTCTACGGCGCGATAGAGAAACGTGAACGGGAAGGCAACGACCGAGACGGCGTCACTGCCTTCGAAGCCCTTCTGGATATTCTTCGCGTCGATCGCACCATCGGTACCCGCACCATAGAGAATGATGCCGGGGGAACCGAGCGTGATCAAAACGTCCTTCGCAGCACGGCGGGCCGTACCGCAACCAGCCGTCATCATCAACGTAGAGGCAAGAAGGGCGGCGACGAGAGTCTTCTTCATCATGTTCGACATCTATCGGGAGAAGGCAACACGGACAAGGCGACGATACCGGGGCAACGATCCTGCCCCAACGGCACTTGCGCAGTACCGCGCCTGGGGTGATCATACGGGCCCGCGGGGACGCTCAAGATCCGAACGATCTGCTTCGTATCAAACGGACTCGCCCATGCCGAGACAAGAACCTTCCACGGAAACCCCTTCCCGATCAGCCCTTCCGACGGGTGCCAAGGACCAGGGGTGCGGGAGTTTCGTCCGGGCTCGGAACCCTCCGAACTCAATCCAGTCCGATCGCCGCAGCATGAAGCATCCGCACTCCAACGTTGTCCAACCTGCCCGCCTGCTCATGAGCCTCGGGGCCGCGCTGCTATGCTTCGTGGTCTCGTCGGGCGCGCTGCCTGCCCAGCAGCGCAAGATGGGCCTCAAGCCCGGCAATTGGCAAAAGCGCCACTGCCCGCCGGGCTGGCTCCTGTACCACAGCAAGCACTACCAGATCCAGTCCCAGGTGGGCCTCGAGAAAGCCAAGCGCCTCGCCGCCCACATGGAAGGGATGAACCGCATCTACCGCAAGCTGTTCCCACCGGGGAAGGGCTCGACCAAGCGCTTTGCGGTCAAACTCCTCAAGGACCGACAGACGTTCCTCGCCTATGGACAAGTGCCTCAGGCGGCCGCCTATTACAGCAAGACCGACCGGGAGCTCGTGCTTTACGACACGGGCAAATGGAGCGACCGTCCGGAGGCTGCCATCACTGGCGACAAGGAGCCCCGGACGATGGAGGAGGAGTTCGAGCGGCTACGCAAACGTGGGGCGATGGACATCCTCGGCGTGGCCGCCCACGAGGGCTGGCATCAATACTTCCACTGGTATGTCACGTCGTGGATCGAACTGCCTTCGTGGATCAACGAGGGCATGGGCGACTACTTTTACACGGTGCATCCCGCGCAGGTCGGACGCAAGGTCCAGGGCCTGCTCGGCTCGATCAACGCCACGCGCTTCCCCACCATCCTCGACGCGGTCGTCCACAACAAGCACGTCCCGATCAAGAAGCTGATTCGCTACCTACAGAGTGACTACTACGCCAACGCCGGACTCTGCTACGCGGAGGGATGGTCGCTGTGCTACTTCCTGCTGCACAGCAAGAACAAGGCCTACAACAAGATCGTCCCCAAGTTCATCAAGCGCTTCAAGGATCGAGGCAACTGGAAAAAGAACACCGACCTGGTCTTCAAGCGCATCGACCTCGACAAGCTCGAGGCCGACTGGAAGGCGTGGATCCTGAAGCTGAAGCCGGACGCCAAGAACGGGCGCGACAAGCTGCTCCAGGACCTGCTGCGTCGGCTACGCGCCAGAAAGAAGGCCAAGAAAAGGGCCAAGCCCGACCCGACCGCCCCCAAGGGCAGCGAGCGCCACGACGTCAGCCGGTGACCGTCGCACGTGTCTCGATCGTGCCCTTGCGGATCAAGGCAGGCCAATAGTTGATGACATCCTGCGCCTTCGGACGGCCCCCGGCAAAACCCGTGACGCCAGGCGGGCCGCTGGTCACGAGCGGCACGATCTCCATCCCGAAGCGCTGGATCTTGGCCTTGTCGTAGCCGCGCACGCCGATCCGTAGCACGACCTCGGCGGGGTCCTGCGGTGCCGGCGCGATCCCAGCGAGGCACACATTGGTGCCAAGCAGCTCAACCGTGATCTGCTCGGGCTCGAAGCGCACGTCATCGAGAGCGAGGCGGTCGAACACGATGTTGGCACAAAGCCGCGCCTTCTCGACGGCATCGGGCCCCGATACGGTGAGCTGCCCGACAGCCTTGAAGCCGTCCTCGTAGGACACCGAGACCTTGTAGGTGTCGGTCGCCGGCGCGCCCTTCACTCCGGAGATCCTGACTCGGTCGGTCCCGGTCTCGGCGAGCTGGATCGAAGTGAAGTCCGCAACGACGTCCGGCCCGATGTAGCGCCTCGGATCCCCCATCTCGTAGACGAGCTGACTCTTCACCGTCTGGAGGTTGATCAGCCCGCCGGTGCCGGCGTGCTTGGTCACCTCGAACGTCCCATCCGGGCGCGCGTCGATGATGGGATACCCCACGCGCGCCAAATCGGAGACCTTACGCCAATCCGAAAAGTTGCCGCCCGTGCACTGCGCGCCGCACTCGACGATATGCCCCGCGACGGTCGCGGCGGCGAGCTTGTCCCAATCCTCGAGCGACCAACCGAACTCGTGAATCAGCGGCGCCATAACGAGCGACGGGTCGGTCAACCGTCCGCCAACAACAATCTGCGCACCCTTTGCCAAGCACTCGACGATCGGTGCAGCGCCCAGATAGACATTGGCGCTCGTCACGCGATCACGGATCGCCGACAAGGGCTCGCCGGTGTCCATGTTGGCCAGCGCATCGCCGCGCTCGAGCAGGCCATCGAGCGAATCGAGGATGTCGTCGCCCTCGATCATGCCAACCTTGAGGTCGGCGATTCCATGACGCTTGGCCACCTCGAACACGGCATCCACACAGGCCTGCGGATTCACGCCGCCGGCGTTGGCGATGACCTTGACGTTCTTCTCGACGATCTCCGGTAGCAGTCGATCCAGCATCCGGATGAAGTCCGAGGCGTAGCCGGCCCCGGGCCGACGGAGCTTCTGCTTCTGCAGGATGCTCATCGTCACCTCGGCCAGATAGTCGAGCGTCAGGTAGTCGAGCGGGCCTTCTCGCAACAAGCGAATCGGTCCGAGGATCGAGTCACCCCAGAACCCTTGGCCGTTGGCCACAAGCACGCGTTCTTTCGTCATGGGGCGCGAGCATGGCCATTGTAGGATCGCGCTGCAACCCCAGGCGTGGCTCAGTCGCGGCGCAGTGGGGTGTGCTGATGCTTGCCAAGCGACTCCTGGCTCTCGTAGGGCGAGCGCGGAACGTCCGCATTGCTCGCACCGGGCCGCACCTCTCGAGCGACGGGGCGTCGCCGTGCGACCCGCGCCGGCGCGGGCGGCTCGTGGGCAAACGTGCCGGCGAACTGGTCGTTGCCAAGCATGAGCGGCGAAGCCTGCGGACCGCTCGGAGCCGCGGGCCGCGGCGCCGGCTGCGCATCGGGGCGTCGGGCCGGGCGCGGCTCACGACGCGCGGCAGCGGCGCGCTGAGGCGCGGCATCGGGCTTCGAGGATTGGAGTTGTGGTTCTCGGCGCACCGGCCGAGCTCGCGGCTGCTTCCTTGGCTGTTGTGTCCGCTCGGCTTGCGGCCGGGCCTGGGCTTGCGGCTTGGCCTGGGCTCGCGGCTTGGCCTTCGGACGACCAGCGGCACTCGGACGACGCGGCACATTGGCGGCAACCTCGCGGGCCTTCGGTGCTGCCGTTCGTGGCTTGGTTCGTCTCCGGCCATCGGCCGGCGCGCGCCGGCGCGCGATGTTCGGCGCGGGCTTGGCGTCCGGCATCGCGCGACGCGCCGGTCGGTCGGGGAGTGCCGCAGGCCGCACGAGCCTCGGCTGGCGAACGATCTGTCCGTAGATCGAGGCAAACCTCCGCGTGTGCTTGTAGTAGTGCCGACCCAACAGGCGAACGAGCAGGAAGCCAGGCGCAACGAGCAACGGGCCAGCCATCGCTGTCTGCAGGTAGAGCGCGCCCCCGGCCGTCAACGCCCAGACGACGACGAGAACGGCGGTGGCTACCGCGGTGCACCCTGCGAGAGCCAAGAAACCGCGGACGTCCACGAAAGCAGCCGAGGCTACGCGCGCCGGCAGCGCTCCCTCCCACGACGAACGCAAGCCCAAGCCGAGCACGGCGAGCGGAAAGTAGGCAACGCCCAAGAGACCCACCAGCAGAACTTCGTGCCAGGGAAGGCCCGCCAGGCTCACGAGCCCGGCCGGCCCGAAACACGCAAGGCCGAGGATGGCAACGGCGCCGAGTTCGCGCGCCCCGTGCCGATGCACGCCGCGCAGCATGTCGGGAAACGGCGAAGGATCCTCGTTGCCGGTCGAGGCCTCGACCAACACCGCACGAGCGAGGTGGGTGAAGATCGCAACCACCGCGAGCGTCGGCACAAGGCGCAGCGCAAACGAGACGAACCCGAGCCCGGCCGGCACAAGGAACCCGCAACCGGCCGCGGCCGGGAACATCAGCGTCAAGACCATGACCGTAAGCGGCATGTGATCCCGGAACAGGAAACGCGACGCGTCCTGGAACTCCTCGACGAACGATGAGGACTCCGAGCCGGCGGGGCCCCGCGTCTCACGAGAAGCATCCAGCAAAGCGCGATCCACCGTGGCCACCTGCGGCTTCGAGATGGTCGCCGACGGCGCAGACTCCGTCCCCGCCGACACACGCGGTCGTGGTGGCGCCTTTGGCTCGCGCCCGGGGCGAGTCGTCATGACCGACGCGGAGAATGCGGCGTCGCCAGGTTGGTCCGCAACGGTACCGTGCAGGATGACGCCATGGTGCTCGAGCAGGGCCATCAGCCGGCGTGCCTCCTGCGGAGAACCAACGCTCTGAAGGGTCCTGGCCGCCTCGCCGACCTTCCCCAGGCGCAGACAAGTCTCGCACAGCTCGGCCAAGCACTTGTCGGAAGCAAGACCACGATCAACGTCGCGATGAAGCTGCGCGTAGCGCACTTCCGGGCTGACCATGTCGGGCTCGCCGACTGCCCCCACCTTGAACTGGATCCTTCCCACTTCCGCTCCTTGGCGCCTTCTGGCGTCATCCCCACGTCTTTTCCCCCGCCAGCCCGCGATCGCTCACAACGGGATCGGTGCTTTGTCGACTTTTTGCACACATCGCTTGAGGGACACGACAGCCTGCGTCAAACGGCCCGCTCACATCGAAGGCTGCCCTCAAGCCTGCCGCGCTACGCGACGATGGACACTCCAGTCTCACGAGAAGTGCACCATGAGATACCTGTCCCCGCTTGTCGCCTTCGCTACCCTCTGCAGCTTCGCCCCTGGCCAGCTTCAGAAGGTCATCCCAGCCGGTTTTGCCCAGTCCGAAGGACAAACGGCGACGCAGGTCCCGTTCGGCCTTTCGACGCCGGTCCGCATGCAGTGCATCTATCACGCCGCGGTGCCTGGCAACCAGCTGCGACGCCAGATCACGGAGATCGCCATCCGTGCCGATGGAAACACGAAGCGAAAGAGCGGCTGGAGCGCGAAGAAGTTCGTCGAGTTTGACCTCTTTGTCGGCCAATGCCCGCTGCGCTACGACCGCGTGTCGAGCAAGTTCGAAGACAATCGAACCGGGGCTTCCAAGCTCGCCTTTCGCGGCAAGATCGACCTGCCCGCACAACCCGCCAATCCCGGCAACGGACCGCGGCCGTTCGTGTTCCGCATCAAGCCTGCGACGCCGATCTTTCATGAGAACCGCGACGACGGCTACTTCATGCTCGAGTTCGTCGTCGGCGGGCAGCCCAAGGGTAGCTACCCACTCGATTCGCCCTTCGTATGCCGCAGCCCCGGCACTCCGCTCGGCAAGATCGGAGCCCGTTGCAAGTTCTCGAATGGAAAGGCTCCCATCGTCAAGAACTCGACACACATCAGCCTCGGTGGTTCGATCACGTGGACGCTCGAGAACGCGCCAGCCAGGACCCCCACTCTGTTCGTCTCCGGTTCGCGGACGAGCGGCCCCTTCCTCGGAGGCAACCTGCCGACCGACCTGTCAGCGTTTGGAGCAACGGGCTGCTACGCCAACATGGACTGGGCGTTCATCTTCGCGAAGCTCACCGGATCGAGCGGCGTGGCCAACTACACGTTCCCGCTCCCGAACCTCTCCCGGCTACGCGGCGCGCCGCTGTTTGGACAATTCATCACGCTCGACCTGGCCGCCAATCGCATGGGTGTGGTCTGGAGCCAGGGACGACAGGCCAAGATCTGCGGACCGGCCCAGTGCTCCCGTGTCATCGCGATTCGCGATCTCAAGGCAAAGCGTGGTATCGTGCAGATCGGTAGTGCGCCTATCCTGAGGCTCACGTACAAATAGCCCTGGGGCCGTCGGGATTCCGGCCGCCGACTCCAGGCGACCCCGGAGAGGACTCGAAACACCAGGCATGGGGCAAGAAGAGCTCAGACTCAGTTTTCGCGTCGACGCGGAACTCTCGCGGGTCGCCGAGCTCCGGTCCAGGTTTCAGAGGTTCGTAGCAAGTTGTGGTGCGGGGCTGGACGAACGAGCGTCTATGGAAGTGACGCTCGCGTTGGACGAGGCCGCGACGAACATCGTGCGGCATGCCTACCCAGCGACCGAACCCGGTGTAATCGACGTCGAATACGAACGGCGCCAGGAGAGCCTGGTGATTCGCCTGTGGGACGACGGCGAAGAGCGCGATGCGAGCGAGTTTGTCGGACTGCCACCCGGGGAAGTCGGCGAGGGCGGCATGGGGATCAACATCATGCGGGCGACGATGACGCGCGTGAGCTACGGCCGCACGCCCGAGGGACGTAACCTGCTCGAGATGGAACGTCGCGACGACCACGGATCGTGGACCGGATCGACCGGCAACGTATGATCCGCGCGCTCGCCGCTCTGCTTGCCTGCGTCTTGCCAGCATGTGGTCCCAAACCGGCATCCGCACAGCAGCGTCCAACGACGCGTTCCTTCGAGATCCGGCACCGCCGCCTGCGCGAAGTCAGCGGACTCGCCAAGTCCAAGCTGAACCCCGGCTGGCTGTGGACGCACAACGACTCCGGAGGCGGTGCGTATCTCTACGCCATCGGCCCGCAGCGGCGCCTTCGGTTTCGCCTGAAGATCGTTCAGTCTACGGCGTTCGATTGGGAGGACATCGCGGTCGGCCCCGGGCCCGACGGCACGAGCCGCATCTACATCGCAGATACCGGCCGCAACATCCACATCGGGAAGTCGGCGCCACCGCGCATTTGGGTCGTGCCCGAGCCCAAGATCGGCCGCGACCTACGCCTGTCGGCGGACAAGGCCAAGAAGAAACTCCCGGTGTTCCGCTCGGCGGTCGCGCGCGCACTCGTGCTGAGCTACCCGGGCGGAGTCGCACCCGACGTCGAGGCCGTGTTCCTATTCGACCACGGAACGGCAATCGGCCTGATCAGCAAGTCCAGGACCGGCAAATCGATCGTCTACGGCGCGCACCTTCCGCCCATCTCGCGACCGACGACACCGCTCGAGCTGCAGTTCCTCGCGAAGTTGCGCATTCGCCAAGGCAAGAAGGGACGAGCACGCATGGTGACGGCTGCGGATCTGACTCCGAACGGCAAGCTGGCCATCGCGACCTACGACTACCTATTCGTTACGGATCCGCCAGCGCTCTCCGTAGCGGGCCCGCCCAGGACCTTGCGCATCCTCCGAACGCAGCGTCTGCCCAAGCTGCAGCAGATCGAAGCGCTGGTCATGCTCGAGCCGGGCTTGGCGCTGGTCGCAACCGAAGGCAAGACGGCGAAGTTCGCCGGAGTGCGGTTCACGCCGGTGGCTCGATCCCAGTAGAAGCCCGAGCCTCCCTCTCGCTCGCAGCAGGCGATGGTTCGAGGTCGCGCACGAAACACAGCAGAGCGAACAGGAAGCCGGGCCACAACTGCAGGAGCAGCCGGGAAGCCGAAGTCTGCAGGTGCCACTGGAGAACACGCGAGGTCGCAACATAGACCAAGGCATACCCGAAGAGCATGAGCAAGAGCGTCGCCGGAACGACCCAGAAGCCACGCCACCGCGTTCGATCCCGGTGCCTCCCAAAGGCGAACGCCGCGCCGACGACGACCAAGAACAGCCCATCGCCAAAACCGAGGAGTTCGGTGCCCAGATGGCGGAGTACGCTCCAATAGCGCTCGGGATCGCTGAGTCGCGCGCGCAGTTGCTCGAGGTTGTCGGCGGTGAGGAGGTCGTTGGTGGGAGCCAGGAAGCGCTTGAAATAGAACAGGCAAGCGAGCACGGATCCCCCCCCAAGAGCCATCCACGTGAGGCTCCGGAGTGCCGCTCGCACGCCACGAATCCACGAGTGCGCAACCACCTGCAACGCAGGGAACACGAGCACGAACAACCAACCTTCGTTCTTGCACCAGGCCGCACTTGCTAAGAGGAACCCCATGAGGAGCAGGCCCAGCTTGCTCGCCGATTCCCCGTACAAGGCGAAGAGCACGAGAACTCCAAGGACATAGCTGCTGAGCGGCACGTCCGCGTAGAACTGGGCAGCACAGTGCTCGAACGGTCCCGCACCGAGCAGGCAGACCGCACCGAGCAGACCTACGTTCCAGCCACGGAAATGGGCAAGGCTCGCCGTGAGCATCGCGACCGTCCCCAAGTAGAAGGAGAGGTGCACGATCCACAAGGGGGCCGTCGCGTCCGTGCCGAGTTGCACCCAGGCGTGTGCCACCGCCGCAGGGACCAACAGGGGATAGTCCGGATGGGTCAGCGCATTGAGCGGCGAGAAGAGGTTTCGCCACGATGCCCCGGCCCCGGTCAGGAACTTGGCATGCTTACTCCAGATCGCCAGGCCATCGCCAAAGCCAAACGGATGCGCCCGCACATCCTGCAGGAAGCTCCCGACCGCGAACACGAGAAGGGTTGCGGCAACCACCACGAGGGGGACGAAGACCGGCGCTGCAGACCGTTGCGGCCGGACTGTTCTTTCGCCTGCGACGACGCGAGTCGCGCGTAGGAACAACACGAACGCCAGCACGAGCAGCACCCAAGACTCGACGGCGTACAACGCAGGCCCACGCCGATCGAAGACGACGAGCTCCACGAAGTGCACGACAGAGCTGATTGCTGGCCCAAGCACCAAGCCATAGCCAAACACGCAGAGCCCATGAGTCGAACGCGTCGCGAGGCGAGGCAACCCGGTCACGGCGATGGCGAGCCCAAGGACAAACGCCGGGCCCATCGCCCAAACCATCGGTGCGATCATCGGGCTGGCTTCAGCCGGAGGAGCACGAATCCGACGCCGCTGTCGTGAGCGACCTCGAACCGCTCTCCGGTCGCGGTTCGCCCCTTGGCCACCAAGTCCCGAAGAAACGCCCGGCGCAGCTTGGCTACCTTGGTAGCGGCAATCGAGCGAAACGTCCGCGCCCCGATCCGGATCTCAGCGGGCCCGACCGCGTCGAAGCTCAGGATCACGAACTTCGGCGAACTCAGCTGAGCTACGGCCCACTCCGCGCCCGGATAACGCAGCTCGACGGCGAGCGCCTTTCCGGCGGCAGCGGCATCGCCCGTCATTGCGTAGCGAGTTCCGGGCGCGCCGACGACGAGCAGCAGCGCAGTGCTGGGAGCCACCGCGTAGGCCAGAGCCGTCAGCCGTGCCTCGTGAGTTGCACGGAGTTGCAACAGGCTGGCCCCGCGATGCACGGGATTTTGCAGGAGCGTTGCGAGTTCGTCGGCCCCGTCGGCAAAGAAGGTGACTGCGGACACGCCGACCACCGCCGGATGACCCAGTTCGGGCTGGAGGCTCGCGAGTTGCTTCTCCACCAACCCGACCGTGTCCTCGACGGCCGCCTGCCGGAAGCGTCCAAACGCGTCGAGCGCCCGACCCGCCAGTAGGAACAGGAGAACCGCGCCGCAGGTCAGAACCCAACGAAGCGACCTCGTGCGCGGCACGGACGGGCTAGGCACGAGGACTTCGCATCGCTACGGCTCGATCTCGACGCAAAGAGCAGCCTCCGGACGACCATCGATCGGATCGAGCAAGCACAGCCTGCGGCCGGCCTTGAGCAACGCCTTCGGAATCGTAAAGGTCTTCCCCTTACCGATCTTGGGCGTCTTGTCGTCGCCGTCACCCACATGGAATACGACGTTGGCGTCGTTGTTGCCGAAGTAGGTAACGACGACATCGCTGCCGGCGCTCGGCGGGTTTGGCTTGATCTCGAACAACGGGGTGTTCACACGGGCCGATGCGGCCAGGGTCATCATGCAGGCCAAGCTCAGGCCGCACGCGGCGCTCGCCAATACGCGGCGCGCTCTGTCAGAGGAGGCACCCATCATCGCTCCTGCAGGTGCAGCGCGAGCGCCCGGCCTGGATACGTGCGACCCGACGCGCTGTAAGGATCGTGCGACTGGACGAGGACCGAATCGAGGCCCGGCGACGCCGTAATCCGCACGGACGCGCCATTCGTCGTGGTCATGGACAACGCGTTGGCGCCTGGCTGATAGAAGAACCACTCCGAAAAGAGACGCGAGCCGACGAGCCCCGCGTCGAACGGTAGCTGCACTTCGGCCGAGGCACGCGGCCGCGGATAGCCTGGCTGCGCCTTCGCGCTGGTGGCAAACAGCAGGTCGAGCGACACAAACAGATAGCAGTTCTTCGCACCCATGTTGCCAAAGTCATAGGGCAGTCGATTGTTGCCCCACCGCGTCCGGCTGGCACCGAGCGCCAGCAAGGCCATGGGCGTCACCGGCGCACTGGTCAAGCAGAAGAGGCTACCGCCAATGGGTGCCGAATCGGAGAACTGATTGGCCTGGGCGTCGACATGCTGGGCGCGGAAACACGACCGGCCGAAGGTGGTGGCGCTCCCGCCAGACCGCACGTCAAGGTCCGCCAACCAGCGGGGAGGCGCCGACTTCGAGACGTGCGGTTTGTGGACAAACTCGAGGCAAAGATTCCGGTTCGGCTTGTAAGGGATCGGCGAGCGCAGCACGATGTGCGCAGAGACATCGGGAGCAAGGCTCGCAACCTTGCTTCCAGGAGCGAGCCTGCGCGAGTCCGGCACATGATACGCTCCGCTATACACCGTACGAACCGTCGGCCCGTGATTGGCGGCAAAGCGAGTCGACGGATTGCGCACGTCGCGACTCGTCCACGACGCGAGGATGTGCAGATCGATCCAGCCGCCCTTCATCCCCTGCGGAAACAGCGCAGCGGTCTGCGCGTCACGCCGAATGATGAGCCGCCGTATGACCTTTTTGTCAAAGCCGCGCAGGGTGCGCGCCGCAATGAGAACCTGCAAGCGACCCGCGTTGCCACTCAAGAGGTCCGACTCGACGTTCGCGCCATCTCGGGCCTGCAGGGCCATCGGCACAGTCTGCCCATAGCCCTGGCTCGCCGCGACCGGAGCCATGCACCCGAGCGCCAGAGCTGCACCAACGATTCCGAGGCGGCTTCGTATCGAGTTCGGCATCGAAAAGTTCTGCATCGAAAAGTTCTGCATCGGGGGCATCTTGCGACTCCTTGCTGATCCGGGCTCCAAAGAATGACGAAAGAAACGACGTCGCCGAGTCTAGAACCGAGCCATGTCCCGTCAAGCCCCGCCCGCAATGCGGACGCTTATCCGCCAACACCCCAGCGCGCACGCACCCACGCCCAGGAGGCCAAGAGCAAAGCCACGCCCGCGAGCGCAATCCAGCCCCAGCGCCAACCGGCAATGCGTGCAATGAGGCTCTCGCGCTTGGCCATATGCCAGAGGGCTGCCAAGACAAACGCAAAGCCAGCGAGCGTCAAAACCGCACCGAAGGGCTGCGTCTCGAACGCCGTGAGGACCCGCAGATGCAACAGCAGCGAGCCGGCGGTGGTCACGCCGCAGGTCGGACATGGGACACCATAGAGCACCGGCCAGCCGCACGGCTCGAGTCCGAGCTGTTCGTGCGTCCCGTGGCCGCGCGGATCCGGGTCGACCATCGCGAGCGCGACGAACACCGCCACGATCGCAACGACCGCAACGGACAAGACAACGAACTCGACTGTGCTGGCCGGACGCGGGATGTGGCGTGAAGAACGCATCGGCCGGATTGTCGCGCAACCCGGCCCGCTTGACCAGGTCGCTACTTGGTGACGCGCACGGTGGGGACCGGCCCAGCTTCGAGCGGAGCGACCTTCCACGGTGCGCGAAACAGCTCTCGCGCCTTGGCATAAAGCTCGTTGCTCGCCTCCACGTAAGACTCGATGCCCACCGGCCAGTTCTTCGGCGACAAGGCAACACGCAGTTCGACGGCATCGCCACTTTGATGGGCGCTGTTGAGCTCCACCGGTCGCTTGCGCGTCAAGAACCACGCGTCGCTCGCCCGGGGATTGCGCCACCCGGCCGCGACGCGGAGCGGCGCGCCCCAGGCGTCGCGCAGCATCTTGGTCGCGTCGATTGCGGCGCCAACGACGACGAAGCGGCCGCGGTAGTCGCTGTCGATGGACAGCTCGTCGAAGCCGATCCGCTCCTCTTGGGTAAAGGAACTCCGATCGCGAATCGTGGCCTGGGCAGGCGTCGGGATCTGAAACGCACTCTGGATCCGTCGCTTGTCGATGTACTCCTGGCGGATCTGCGAGACCGAATCTTGGGTCAGATAAAACGGCGGCGAAAACAAGTCCGGCTTACCATTCTTGTCGAGCACGAACGCCACGATCTCGAAGCGCAGCGGCCGACTGAGCCGCGGCTTCGTCAGCGAGGCGAGTGGTGCATTCTGCGCCAGAAACTCGACCGATCGACCGAAGATGCCACTCGTGTCGAGCCTGAGCCCCGTGCTGAGTTCGCGCACGCGGTAGCGAACGTTGGACTCGGCAAGTCCTTTGGGAACACGCACGGCAACGCGAATGCGATTCTCGCCGGGCGCCGTCGTAAAGGTCGCCGCCGTGCTCGGCGAATCCTTGTGCGTTTCCACCTTGACGATGCTGACGACGTGCACGCGGAAGCGATGCGCATTCCAAACATCGTCCTTCTTGTTGAGTTGGAATGCTTGGCTGAACAGTTCGCGCCGCCCCAGATGGATGCTCAGAGTCACGATCGTCGCACCATGACTGCCCGGGTCGTAGTAGTGCACGCGCACCGTGTAGAGCCCGGAGATCGGTTTGGCCATCGTGAAGATCTCAGGTCCAAAACCGTCCTTGTCATCACGATCGATGCGACCGCCGGGAATCCCGCCGCGCGCGTTGCCCCAAGCGTGATTCCCCTTGGGATCCCAGACGTGCAAATCGACGTCGGTCCCGTCCGTGTTCCACGCAAGACGAATGGTGAGTTTTTCATCGTCGCCGCCGGCGCTCGCGCCTTTTTTGACGATGCGAATCGGCGCCGTGAAGCCGGTACTGCCGTTTGGCGCGGTGACGCGCACCTGCAGAATGTTGCTCCCCGGCAACAACGAGACAAAGTCCGCGTAGCGTCCCTGCTTGATCTTGGTCCTGGTCTCGGAGCCGTTGAGAGAAATCGTCACAATGCCGTTCGGCATGGGGACGTTCGCCAGCTGCACGCCTCCCTCGACCTCGAGTAGGCTCTTCGCAACGACCAGTCCATCGCGAAAGCGCGGCGCCAGGGTCACGCTCGGGCTTGGCGCGGCATTGGGAGCGAGATCGAACGCGAGCGCTTTGCCTGCCAGCGAGACGTTGACGCGCTGGACTCGCTCACCGTAGCCCGGGCGCCAAACGCGCACGTCGTGCGCCCGCGCGGACAACCCACGAATGAGTATAGGCGTCACACCACGCACGCGCAGCCCATCGATCGACACCTGAGCTCCGAGGGGTTTCGTCTGCACAGACAATGCGTTCTTTTCGATGGGCTGCGGAGCGACCACGACCATCGGCTCGTAGACGAAGCCGTTCAGAGCTGCGGTCACGGTCGCGACGCCCACTCCCACGACCTCGAGAAACACCGGCCCTGCGTCCGCGATCGCCACGACCCGCAGGTCGGCCGGCTTGACTCCAGCCGGGAGGCGCGCCGGATCATAGGGCAGACGCAGCGTCGCCTGCTTGGCAAGCTGGAGTCCACGTGGGCCGACCACCAAGGCCGGTCCGACGACGCGCAGGCCGAACGGAGCATCGCCATCACGCACCGTGCTGCGATCGAGCCGCAACCGCCTTGGCGCGGCGAGCGCCCCGTCGAGCAAGCTGAGCTTCGCACCGAAGATCGCGCTGCTGGCATTGGTGACTTCCAGCGAACCGGCGCGAGCATCGAACTGGCCGGCCGCGGCCGCCGGCATGGCGTTGTCGACGCGCCGCTTGAGTGACGCCACAGCGGCGTTTGCGTCAAAGGCCACGACGATCAGCTCCGAGACCCCGTCCTCGAGCAAGAGGCTCGGCAGACGAAACCGCCGCGTCGCCTGGTCGACCTCCGCTGGGATCCCGTTCACGGTGACCGCTAGCTCGCCGCGGAGCGAGCCGTGCACCTCCCCCGACACCGAAGTGCCATAGGCCGTGAGCTTCGCCCCCACCGCGGGCTCGTCGACCGTGACGTCGACCCGCGCCGATTGTGCCGGAGCGGAACCCGCGTGGCGTGCACAGGACACCCCCAGAAACCAACACCCGACGACGACGAAACCTGTCTGGATCGCGCGCATTTCTATCCCTCCCGTTGGACCCGCGAGAGCGGGGCCCGCCCAACGTATTGGTGTGAGTGATCGCCACCCACGTCGATCGCACGGTACGGGCGTCGGAGCCAGCAAGCAAGCCACGAACGGCCAGGCAAACCGCTGGCTCGCGCGTATCGGGACGCGGTCGGTGTCGTCCGCGGAGGGCGTTCCTGCTATTCTACTGCGCCGTTTTCCCGATCCCGATCCCGCCGCGCGGCCCCGCCGCTGCCAGGAACATCACAGCAACCCACTCTCGCAATGGCCCGTCAGACCTACGACCCGGCAACCATCGAGCCCTATTGGCAGGCGTACTGGAGCGGCCACGCATGCTTCCGGACGCCGAATCCGGGCGAGGCCGACTTCGACCCGAAGAAGCCCAAGTACTACGTGCTCGACATGTTCCCCTACCCCTCCGGCGCCGGACTCCACGTCGGCCACCCCGAGGGTTATACGGCAACCGACATCGTCGCACGAGCGAAGCGACTGCAGGGGTACAACGTGCTGCATCCGATGGGTTGGGACGCGTTCGGGTTGCCGGCCGAACAACACGCAATCCAGACCGGCACGCACCCCGCCGTCGAAACCGCGAAGAATATTGCGCAGTTCAAGCGCCAGCTACAACGGCTCGGGTTCTCCTACGACTGGACTCGTGAAATCAACACGACCGACCCGGCCTACTATCGCTGGACGCAGTGGATTTTCGCGCGGCTGTACGAAAAGGGGCTGGCCTATCTAGCCGAGGTGCCCGTCTGGTGGTGCGACGCGCTGGGCACCGTGCTCGCCAACGAGGAGGTGATCGACGGCCGCTCGGAGCGAGGCGACCATCCATGCGAAAAGCGGCCCATGCGCCAATGGATGTTGCGCATCACCGACTATGCCGAGCGCCTGCTGGCCGGGCTCGAGCATGTCGATTGGCCCGAGTCGGTCAAGGCGATGCAGCGCGGGTGGATTGGACGTTCCGAGGGCGCCGAAGTCACCTTTGCCGTCGCCGACCGCGCCGAGACCTTCGATGTGTTCACGACTCGGCCCGACACACTGTTCGGCGTGACCTATATGGTGCTTGCGCCCGAGCATCCGCTGGTCGACACAATTGCGACCGCGGCAGAGCGCGAAGCCGTGGCGGCCTATCGCAGAGCAACCGCCGCCAAGAGCGACCTCGACCGCACCGACCTCAACAAGGACAAGTCCGGCGTCTTCACCGGCGCTTACGCGATCAATCCGGTCTTCCCCGAGGACGATCCGCGGGCGCGGATCCCCATCTGGGTAGCCGACTATGTGCTGATGACCTACGGCACGGGCGCGATCATGGCCGTGCCCGGCGGCGACGAGCGCGACTTCGACTTCGCAATGGCGCATGACCTCGCGATCGTCAAGATCGTCGACGGCGGACCAAGGCCCAGCGACCCGGCCGAGGCCCAGCGCCTCGGTTACCAACGACAAACCAAGCGCGACGGCGTCGAACTCGAGTGCTTCTCCGGCGTCGGCAAGGCCGTGCACTCGTCGGTTCCTGGGTTCTCCATCGACGGCCTGCCCAAGGATGAAGCCATCGCCAAGACGATCGCCTGGCTGAAGGAGCGCGGCATCGGGCAACCCAAGATCACCTATCGGCTACGCGACTGGCTGTTCTCGCGTCAGCGCTATTGGGGTGAACCGTTCCCGGTCATCCACACCGAAGACGGCAGCCACAAGCTGGTTCCCGATGATGCACTGCCAGTCGCGCCACCCGAACTCGACGACTTCAAGCCGGCGGGCAATATGGAACCGCCACTGGCCAAAGCCACGGACTGGGTCACGACCACGGACCCTGCGACCGGTGCCGCCGCAAAGCGCGAAACCAACACCATGCCGCAATGGGCAGGCTCATGCTGGTATTACCTGCGGTTCATGGATCCCCACAACATCGCGGCTCCATGGTCGGAGGAATCCGAGTCCTATTGGGGCCCGGTCGACCTCTACATTGGCGGCGCCGAGCACGCGGTGCTGCATCTGCTCTACGCGCGATTTTGGCACAAGGTGCTCTTCGATCTGGGCCACGTATCGACGGAGGAGCCGTTTCAGAGGCTGTTCAACCAGGGCATGGTGCAGTCCTTCGCATTCAAGGATGGGCGCGGCGCGCTGGTCCCGGTCGACTTGGCCGAACCGCGCGACGACGGCTTCGTTCACAAAGAGACCGGCGAACCGCTGGAGCGCATCATCGCCAAGATGTCGAAGTCTCTGAAGAACGTCGAGAGCCCCGACGACATCATCGACGAGTGGGGCGCCGACACGATGCGCCTCTATGAGATGTTCATGGGACCGCTCGAAGCCTCATCGCCATGGAACCCCGACGACCTGCCCGGCGTGCATCGCTTCCTGAACCGAACCTGGCGCCTGGCCATTCCCGATGGAGAGCAGGGCGAGGTGCCGCCACTGCACGACTACCTGCGCGAGGACGGCCCGCCCGATCCCGCGCTCGAAAAATCGCTGCACAAGACCATCGCCAAGGTCACGGGCGACCTCGAGAAGCTGGCGTTCAATACGGCGATCAGCGCCATGATGGTGTTCGTCAATGACGCCACCAAAGCCGGCGACCGCCTAACCCGCTCGCAGCTCGAACGCCTGCTAGTCGTGCTGTCGCCGTTTGCGCCGCACCTGGCCGAGGAACTCTGGAAGCGCCTCGGTCACGAGGCATCGATCACCGTCGAAGCGTGGCCCCCCTTCGATCCAGCCCTGCTGGTCGAAGACGAGGTCGAGCTGGCGGTGCAGGTCAACGGCAAGGTCCGCGGCAGAGTCCGCGTGCCCTCCGCGGCCGAGTCGCAGGCCGTGCTGGTCGCGGCCCGCAACGCCGTGGCGGCCTCGCTCGACGGCAAGCACGTCGTCAAGGAAGTCGTCGTCCCCAGGCGCCTAGTCAACTTCGTCGTGAAGTAAGACGGCTGGCAGAACCAAAGATGGTCTTGACCGGGCCTCAGCGAATGATGAACTCGAAGCCGTCGCGGTCGAACTCCAGGCCGGTTGCCGGGTCGTCGAACTTCAGCTTGTAGCGAAACATCTTGCCTACGTGCTTGGCCTGAATCCGCGGGACGGGCAACGGAAGGCCGCCGAAGACACCGGAAACCAGGTTGGGGATCGGCAGTCGGATCTTGGGGAGCGTCACGGTCTCTTTGCCGTCGGGATCGACGACCACCATGCTGACGTCGGACGTGTGCAAGGCACCCGAGCCATTGAAGAACGCCATGTTCGCGACCACGAAAGTTCCTTGCTGCACGGTCGGCAGGCCCGTCGCTCCGAGGAAGCAGATCACCGGCGCGACCTTGAGCTGATGGTTGAGGACGCGCGACGTTGTGAGCGACTGATTCGGGAGAACTTCGATCTGCGAGAAGCTCGCTTTGCGCGTCGAAAAGCGGACGTTCCAAGTTCCCGCCGGGACGACAAAGCGATAGTGACCGTTCACATCCGACTTGTCTTGCGGGACGATGATTGGCGCGTTGGACCCGCTCTGCACGCTGACGCGCGCGCCGACCTCGGGCTGGCCATTCCAGGCCTTCAGTGTTCCGGTGATCGTTGCGCCCTTCGCCAACTGGAAGGTCGGCAGCGTGCGGTTCGCGGTGATTGCTAGCGTCCCGGTGCGAGCACCAACGAGCCCTAGCGCGGCGCTTGGCTGCGCCGACACAGTGTAGTTGCCGGAAGGCACGACGACCGAGAAGTTGCCGTTGGAGTCGGTCACGTCATTCGACGTGTAGATCGGACGGCGCCCGGGAACCGGCGTCACGTCGATGTTGGCATTCACGACCGGCGTCGTGTTCGACAGGACGCGTCCCGAGATCACTCGGCCGGGCTGAAGTCGGATCACGCCGAGATTCACGTTACCCTGCACGGGGATATTGAAGATCCGACGCCCAACCAAGGGAACGCCTACCGGCGGATCAAAGGCGAAGTGTAGCAGCCCTTTGGGCGCGACGAACGAGAACGAACCGGTACTCGACGTGTTGTCAAACGGGGTCACGGCCTTGATCCCGGTAAGCGCATCGAACGTATCGGTATCCGCGTCCACGACTGGCGCGTTCGTCGCTGCATTGACGAGCGACCCGGTCACGCGCACACCTGGCGCGAGAACGATCGTCACGGTGGTCGCGGCTTGAACCCGCACATTACGGAGCTCCTTCGCAGCCAAGAGGATTCCCCGCGCGGCACGACCGCGCACGCGATACGTGCCAGGGGGGATGACGACCGTGAACTGCCCGACCGATCCAGTGAGATCGTTCGGAGTGAAGAGCTTCTTGCCAGTGGCTTGGTCGTAGACATTGATGTCACCGCCGGCCACGCCCACGTTCGTGCTAGTCCGGATGAAGCCGCTAAGCGGCACGCCAGGCACGAGTTGGATGGTCCCCATGTTGGTCGCACCCGAGACGCGCACACCGCGCACGCGCCGCGGCGTGAGGGTCGTCGTCGGTGCCTCAAAGTCGACGTTGTAGGTGCCTGCTGGCACGACGAACGAGAACGAGCCGTTCGCCGCCGTGACAATCTTATTGAGGTTGAGCCCCTTGATCTTGACCCTGACCTTCGCGAGCCCGACGTTGGCGGTATTCACCACGCGACCCGACAAAATGTCGGCGCGAGCTTCAGCGACGAGGACACCGCCTGCGAGCAGGGGCAAGAGAAGGAGTCGATTCGGAACGAACTTCATAGCGCGCTTTCCTGGGAGATCTGATGTTTCAGGCGGGGGCGAGAAGCAAGAAGCGATCCGCAGCCAGATCCGACTTGACAAGTCTCTTCCTGACAAGCGCTTACGTTCACGAGTGCGGAGCGATCGCGACGCGGGAAGTCCACAACCGTCGCCAATCTGGACGTTGCCGACGTGTTCCTGGTCGCCGATCGCGCGTCGGAATCCGCGATGCGCGTGCGCGTTCAGTGGTCGGAATCGGGCGCAAACAGGGAGCCTTCGCCGGTCTGCGCAACCTTGGCTTGCTGGCCGGCGCGGAAGCATGCGTAACAGCGAGGCTCGTAGTAGTCCCCAGCACCAACGAGCACGCGTGAACCCGGCGCAGCCCCCTTGCGGAACGTGTAGAACGCGTCTCGCTTGCACGAAGCACAGACGGCCGGGCACTTGACGACCTCCTCGGCCATGGCGAGCAGAGGACCGACCTCATCCCAGACCTCGCCCTCGGAGTCCATGTCCAACGTCGCAATCACGACCTTGACGCCGTCCGCCGTGAGCCGACGCACCGCGTCCAGAGCTCCGCGAATCATGAAGATCTCGTCGATCCCGACGACACGAGGTTCCTCGCGCCAGACGTGCGCCAGGATTTCCGCTCCGGTTTCGACGGCCAGCGCCGGGAATCGGGCACCCGAGTGTGCGCGGATGTCGGTCGTGCCGAAGCGATCGTTTTGTCGTGGGTTGAACGCGAGCGTCGGGATCTCCATGAGGCGAGCTCGCACCAGGCGAGAGATCAGGGCCTCGGTCTTCCCACCCCACATCGGACCGCAGTACACAATCGGCGAACGCATCCCTCAAACATAGCTGCGAGGACCCCGGCCTTGAGCGGTTCTCGCGCAAGAAATCGGCCAGGGCGTTGCACGGTAGTGCCGATGGCCACGGGCGCTCATCGTCGGGCTCGGTACTAGAGGACACCGTGGCGCCGCGCGAGAGGCGTGTGGGAGTCGATAGATCGCATCGGTCCTTTGGGGGGTCCATGCGCCGTCCACGACCAACTCAGGGAACACGAGCCATGGAAACAGTCATCACATCACCGCGGGAACGCGGCACAACGCTGATCGAGATCGCGCTCGCAGCGGCCATTCTGACCTTCGCTCTTGTCGGGGTTGCCTCGGCGTTCGGCTCGAACGCAAGCGCGGTAGGCGAAGCTCGCGGCCTCACGAAAGCGACGCAGTTTCTCGAGGAAATCTTCGACAGTGTCGTGGCGCAGAGCTTCGACGACGTCGACTCGCTCAACGGCAACGTCCTCTTTGATCGGCTCCCGTCGAGCCAAGCGCGCTATCGCATTCGCGTCACAGTCTCGCAGATGTCGGTCGACCTCAAACAAGTCCGCCTCGTTCTGCTGGACAATCGCACGGGCAACCAGATCACCAAGCTCGTCACGTACCGGAGTCGGCGCTGATGGATATCCGAACTCCACAGGCCCGACAATCCCGCGGCTACACGTTGCTGGAACTCACGATCGCTCTCTCGCTCGGCGCGGTGCTGACACTGGCGGTGAACGCCATGGTGTCGACGGGTCGCAGCAACACAGAGTTCGTCCGCAATGAGAGCAAGACGACGAAGGGGCTG
>CAYSWE010000012.1:0-21494 GCA_964434515.1 uncultured Phycisphaerales bacterium
ACAGCCAACGCCAGGAGCGCCAAGGCCCAAACGGCGCCCCAAGCCGGCACGAGACGCGAGGCAAAGCTCCCGGCGATCGTGCTCGGAGAACGGAGCGGAGCAAGCAGATAGTCGAAGAACGCCCCGGCAACTTCGGACGACGCCTCACCGCCAAACTGCTGCGCGTTGAAGTGTGCAAACCCCCAGGCAACGGCCAAGGTCACGAGCGACGACAGAGCCACACGCCAAACAGTCACGCACCGACCACGACGCCGTTCGGCGATCGCGTTGAGCAACACCAGCCCGCCAATCGAAACGCCACAACCGAAGTATCCGGTAAGCACGAGAATCGAGGCCAGCGGCGGCACGACGAATAGGCCCCCGGGTGCGCGCACGGCGAGCCACATCGCCACGCTCAGCAACAACCCGGCAAAGCTGTATTTCTCGACGATGGTCGCCGCAAACCAGGGGGCCGCGGCGAGCCCAACGAGCATCGCCGCAAGGAGCGCGGCCTTGGTGCTGCCGAACAGCCAACGCGCCACAATCGCCCCAAGCGTAATCGTACCAGCCGCCGCCAAGACCGAGAGAGCACGCAGCGCGGCTTCGGGCTCGGGAACCCCGAGGAACTTGAAGAGTGCGTGCAGCACGCCGGCAGACGGCATGTAGGCAACGTAGCCCCACGGCACGCCGCCCTCGAACAAGCCGGCCAACGCCGCGCCGTCATGGTAGTAGCGACCCGACCACGTCAACGCAAAGAACGCGGCCGCACCAAGGAACAGGCAAGCGCTGATGCCTGGTCGCAAGGAGTCGCGGCTCCGGTCTCGGTGCTCAGGCACCACCGACCCGGCGACGCCCCGCAGCTGGGCTCGTCTGCGCGGCGCCTACGCGGCGCGGCGCGACATCACGGGAGAAGCGCAGCCGCAGCACGGACCAGAGGCCGGCGACAATGCCCCGCGCACCGAGCTTGGATTGACCGTGCCGGCGAGCTGCAAAGCGAATCGGCACCTCGACCCAGGAGAGGCGGGCGCGCGTCGCACGATAGAGGAGTTCGTGCACAATCGCCGGGCCCTTGCTGCGCGCGCGCGCGGCGTCGGTCCTCGCCAACGCGGACGCCGACCACGCGCGGAATCCCGAGTTGCAATCACGAACGCGAAAGCCGAGCACGATCCGAGCAAACGTCATCCCGCCACGAGTCAGGACGCGGCGGCCAAGGCCGCGGCGCTCGATGCTGGCACCGGCGACGAAGCGCGAGCCGATCGCCAAATCGTAGCCCTGCTCGACGCGACGCACGAGCTCGGGGACGACGCTTGGCGGATGCGAGAAGTCACCGTCCATTTCGACGACTCCGGCGTAGCCGTGCAGCTCTGCCCAGGCAAACCCCGCCGCACCAGCACTGCCACGCCCCCGATCAAACGTGCGCTCGACCAGGTGCAGGCGCGGCTCGCTACGCGCTAGCTCGGCGACGACCGCGGCGGTACCGTCCCGCGAGTGGTCGTCAACGACCAGCACGTCCACGGCGGGCTCCAAGGCGAGCAGGTCGCTACAGAGTTGTCCGATGTTTGCCGCCTCCTCAAGAGTCGGCACGACCACGAGCCAATCCGAGCGCTCCGTCATCTGTTGTGCACCGCTTCGAGTTGAGGGATGAGGGCGGCCAGGACCATGTCGAGCGAGATGAGCTCCTGGCAGCTAGGCGTACGATCGCAGGTAGAATAGCAGACCAAGCAGTCGAGCTGCTCGGCGAAGACCTTGGTCCCGGTGCCGTAAAGTTCGATCTCGGCGGACGACGTCGGGCCAAACAGCGCGACGATCGGTTTGGCGAGAGCGCAGCCGAGATGCAGCGCCATCGTATCGCCAGTCACCAGCAGCTCGCACAGATCCAGCCGCGCGGCAAAATCACGCAGCGTGTTGTCGTTCCCCGCATCCAGGCAGGCGCCCGCAGGCGCGCTCGCGACCAACGCCCGGTGCCGCTCGACTTCTTCCGGACCACCGAGCAGCACGACCCGGTAGCCGCGCTCATCGAGGAATCGAATGAGCCCCACCTGTCCGTCCAGGGTCCATTGTTTGCGCGGCCAACGTCGCCCCGCACCGGTGTTGAGCCCGACCAGCGGCCGCCCGTGCCCGCCGTCGCACGAGCCGAGCCAGGCCTGCGCGCGCGCCCGCTCGCCCGCCGACACGACGAAAACCGGCCGATCCTGCACCGGGAGCGGCAGCCCGACGACCGCGCCAACGAGATTCTGATAGGTCTCCTGGTTGGCCTTCTTGCGCGCATCCGAGAGACCGAGCAGATACCAGTGCCGCGCCGCGTCCGACAGGGGCACGACGTGTCCGTCCTCGAACCCAAACCCGATGCGCTGTCCGCCATCGCGCAAACTCAGACCGGCGGCCAGCGCCGCGGTCACGGGGTCGGCGTCGGGGCAGATGACGACATCAAAGGGTGTCGCCGCGAGCAACGCCGGCAGAACCGTTCCGTCGGTCGCATGCACGCCGTCCACGAGCGGATTGCCTTCGAACAGGCTGACGGCCGCGTGCTGGGTCAACCAATCGACGCGCGCATCTTGGAACATGCGCCGAATGCCGGGCAAGAATGACGTCGTCCGCAGCACATCACCGACGGCCGCGAGCTTGACGATCGCAACCCGCCGCGGCGCCGGATCGTAGACATCGCAGCTCGCGCACTCCACGCCACGCTGCTTGTGCGGCATGCACGGACGATCCGCGCGGAACTGACGACAGTCAGGCTTGAGCGATGCAACCCGTTGCCGCTCGAGATCTGGTTCGGTTCCAGTGGTGTGATTCAGACGATTACGGCCTGATCCGGGAGTCATCGGGCGTCGCTGGCAAGAGTTGGGGTGTCGCTGCGCCTGAATGGCGCTGGGACACCCCAACGGTCCGGGCGGACGCAGGCGGGCTGGATGCCCGCCGAGGGAGCACGGCGCCGCCAGGGGCGTCCGAGGGCCGCGGATAAGGTCGAGGATTTCTGATTCATACCACTAGACATTTCTGGATCACACGCCGACAGCGTGCTCGGGGGCATAGTTCGGTGCATCAGCGATCGGCTCGAACCAGGCGAACATACAACTCCTCGGTCCGGGAGCACATTCTCGCCACGTCGAACTCAGCTCGAACGCGGGCTCGCGCCGCGTTGCCTAGCTGCGCACGACGCTCTGGGGCACAGAGCAGGACACCAAGGGCTTCGGCAAGTGCTTGCGGATCCTCCGGAGGCACGAGCAGACCGGACTCGCCGTCCACAACAGCCTCCCGCATCCCGCCAACGGCGGAGGCGACGACCGGGAGCCCGGCGGCCATGGCCTCGAGCAGCGCAACGCCGAGCCCCTCCTTGCGTGAGGGCAAGCAGAAGATGTCGGCCGCGGCGAGCGCCTGCTCGATGGGCGTCAGCTGGCCGACGAGTCGGATCTCGACACCCGCCACCGCGCGCGCCTTGGCGGCAAGAGCGGCCGACTCCGGTCCTTCGCCAGCCAGCAACCAGACGAGAGGACCCGTAAGACCCGACGTATCCAGGCGTCCGAGCGCATCAATCAACACGTCCTGGCCCTTACGCCGGTGCAGCGACGCCGAGGTGAGACCGCACAGGGCCTCACGAGCGATCCCCAGAGCGCTGCGCGCGGCGTCTCGCCGCGCCCTCGCCCTCGCCAGCGCCAGCCGCGCGGCATCGACGCCGTCGTGAATGACGTGCACGCGAGACGGATCGACGCCGGTCTCCAGCACGACGTCACGCACACCGTTGCTGATCGCCACGACGGCGTCGACGACGGACGCATAGAGCCACCGGCGCAGGGGACCATGGCCCAGCCGATAGTCCATCCGTCGGGTCACAACGCGCCGCGGACAGGGCCTGAGTCCGGCACACGCGAGAGCGCCAAGCTTGTGGCTCCGCGAACAGCCAAAGTGAATCAGATCATAGTTCTGAGCACGGATCCGGCGCCGCAGACGGAGTATCGCGCGAACATCGAGGTCGTTGCGCATGGGCATCTCGACAACCTCCACACGCAGGCGTGCCGCTACATCGAGAAACCGCGCGCGCGGATCGAGCACGATCGTCGACTCATGCCCGTTGTCAGCGAGCGACGCCAGCAGATACTCGAGCTGGTGCTCTCCGCCGGAGAGACCTCGCTGGGCCAGTAGGTGCAGAATCCGCACAGTGCGCTCGCTCGTCGCCGGATGTGTTCGGACCGGCGACGGCCTAGCTTCCGTGCCAGCCAGATGCACGACGCAGACGCGGAAGGACGATGGCCGCGTCATCCCCGAACTCTCCGGCGTTACGCCGACGAGGATAGAGAACCGCTGCCGTCTCGTTGCGCTCATCCGTGCCGATCTCGAGGACTTCGTCCACCTGATCCAACGGACAATCCAGATCGCGCTCAAGCCGCAAGATATCGAGAATCTCGCGCACGCGATCGTGATAGCGATGCTTGGAGACGACCAACTCGTAACCCGCCGCAGCGATCTCTTCCCGTCGATCGTCGTCGCCGAGAAACTCATCGATGCGTTCGAGGCAGTTGTCCCGCGTCTCGAACCACGCCAGGTGGCGTCCGTCCTCGAACACGTCGTCGATGCCCGGGACGTGGCGTGTGAGGTGGAAGCCACGACACGCGAGCGTCAGGAAGACCCGATTGCTGAAGTAGAGACGTGACTCATGGGTCTGGTTGAGCCCGATGACGATGCGACTGCGCGCACAGACTTCGGCGTATGCGTGTGGACGGACCTCGCCGACCAGACGAAGCTGAGGGAATCGCCGCAGATACGGCAACCACGACTCTCGCCGTCCGAAGATCTCGAGGTCGTGGCGTTCCGACAACCAGGCGAGGAACTCGGGTCGGCTCCCCATGCTGCCCGGCCCACCGATGTAGACGAGGTCGCGCTCGTACTGACGCTTGCCGGCGAGCGCATGCGGCTTGTGGTACGCAGGTGAAAACCCGCTCATCTGGAACGTCGCGTTGCGGATCCCGAGCGATCGATACGCCCAGACCAGGCTTGGCGTCGACAGGCAAACGACGCGCGCGGATCGCACGTAATCCACCTGCGCAGAATCGATGTACTTGATGGGCTCCTCGATCCACACGACCGTCGGAATCTCTTCGCTGAACTCGGGCATCAGCACGTGCGGCAAGTCGTGAAAAAACACGAAACACAGATCCGGGCGATACCTGCGACGGATCATGCGCACGACCTGCTTCATTCCGAAGGTGCCCATCCAGCGCTTCAGCAACGAGCAGTTGACCCACTTGACGCGAAGGCCCTGCGCACGCAAAGCATCCACCAACGCGCCCGTGCAGCACGACCGCGACTTCTTCTTGCCGAAGAACAGTACGCGTTTGGGCCGGACCGGTTCCGGCGCCGGGCCTGAAGCGCCGGGAGGCGAAACCTCCGCCAGGCCTTCGACATCCCGTGCGCCGTCGAGCGGCGAGAAAGCCGCGATCTCTGTTGTGGACATACCGTTCCGCCGACTCGCGTGTTGCAACTCGATACGTCTACGGGTCGAACCGTTGTTTCGGCCAGACATCGATTACTACTCCTCGGGCGGGCTTTCCGGAACCGAGAGTGGAGCATCTGGCGAAGCTCCTCCCCTACCTAGCAGCAAATCTACCGCAGCATCGATGTCTAAACCGCCTGTGGATATGGAAAAATACAGCGTCTCCTCCCGCCAGGGCCAAGGCCAGGCACGATGCCACGCTAGAATAGCAGGCTTTGCGCCTCCAGAATCGGTCCTCTCATCGCCCCACAGGCGCCGTAGCGAGCACCGACAGCGTAGGCGAAACACCCGTCCATCGACGCTCCGCGCGACATGACAGGCACCGAGACGCGGATGGCAAAGAGACCGTTCGGGGGCGAAATCGCTCGGCAGCTCGAAACCGCGCAGTCTCAGTCGAACTCCGAACCCCGACCGCTCGCGCACGACGGCCGAACTGGAGCGCAGGCGGTGGCGGCGGCGCGAAGCCACACCGCGAGCATCCAGCCGTTCGACCGCATCGAGCACCACCCTCGCCGAGACCCCGGACGTAGGGACGAGAACACGCTCGATCTCGACGAGCAGCGACGCACGAGGAACCTGGCCCAAACCGCCGTGCGCGGTCTTGGCAAGCATGACCACGAGCCGCCGCCCGCGGACCGGCCCAGCTTGCAGCCGTGCAGACTGGAAGTCCAAGTAACCGAATCGCTCCCCCACACGGAGCACGTTATCGGTGTGTAGATCCGGATGGAAGATTCCGGAATCGGCGAGCTGCGCGGCCGCCGCCAGCCGCTGCGCCACGCCCAAATGGCTCTCCCCGACGAGTTCGCGAGTGACCAGGACGGCCCGCGTGGGTCCCAGGCAACCGCGAGTCGTCGCCTCGGCGAGTGGTTCCGGCACCAACACGCCGCGCTGCAGCGCGACGCTCAGCAGGCGCCGCTCGTGCTGGGTCGGTGCGGCACGCAGGGCATAGCGGAGCCGTACGCGTCGGAACGGAAACTCATGCTGCTTGGCGTAAACCGCCCCGCCGTCAGCAAGCGGCACGCGCCAGACGCGGCGCAGGATCCGTTCGTGGACCAGTTTTGCGTGCGCCGGGACGGAGCCATGGACGAGCGCGTCCAGCAGTTCGCGCTCGTCGACACCGAGCCCCTCAGCAAACCAGGTGCGCCGCCAACTCAAGACGCCGCTCCAGCCTGTGCGCGGACCTGCCCGTACACCGTGAGCGCCGCGGCGCCAGCCACTTCCGGCATCCAGCGCGCTCTCGCAGTGGCGCGCGCGCGCAGCCCGAGAGTAGCCCGACGCTGCCGATCCACGAGTAGGTCCACCAAAGCCGCACTGAGCCGTGCCGGGTCGAGTGGAACCACGCTGCTCGCACCAACCACAGCGCGCAACCGACCGGAGTCGCCGCAGACCACCGGAATGCCAAGCGCCATCGCCTCGCGCAGGGCGCGCGCCGTGGCGTCCGAACCAGGAACGAGCATCGTGAAGAGGTCGAGGGCGAGCAGCGCTTGCCGGTAGCGTTCGCCACGCCGGTAGCCGAGGAAATGCACATGCCGCTCGATCCCGAGTCGCCCCAGAGGATCGCGACAGAGCTCTTCGAACACGCCAGCATCCGGGCGACCGAGCACGACCAAGTGGGCGGCGGGTTCCCTCGACACGACGCGCTGCCATGCCTGCCACAGGGTAGCCCAACGACGCCGGCGCTGGATCCTGGCGGTGATCCCGACCAGCAACGCGGACGGATCGAGCGACAGTTCGGCGCGCAGCGAGGCGCGCTCGACGTTCCGGTCCGCAGCCGCCGCGAAGAACGCGGCGTCGAGCGGCGGCGGCAACAAGAACACTCGGCGTGGCGCAATCCCCAGCCGCGCAAACGCGGCGTCGCTCCCAGGCAGAGGGACCGTCACCGCGTCCGTCTTGGCAAACGAATACAGCGCCCGCGGCCACGGTCGCGGCGCGTCCACTTCCCACACCGAACGTACGAGCGGCACCCGCCGCCTGGCCTGGCTCAGCGCAAGAGCAGCAACGAGGTGATCGCCGGACTGATGGGCGTGAAGCACATCGACCGCGCCCGCGTCGATCCAACGCGCAAGCCGACGTGCATCCCGAAGTGTCGAACCGACTCGAAAGTGCCGGCGAAGAGAGAGCCCTTCGCGGAACGGAAGTCCGAGTTCGAGGCAACGAGCGCGAATCGCGTGGTCCATTCCTCCGTGTACAAAACCCGCCAGAGCGAACGAAGGCTCGACGCGCCCGCCCGAAGGATCGTCGCGGCCAAGGGTGGCGCGAGCAACCAACAACGCGAGATCGGCGGGTCCCGTCCACTTGTGATTCGCATAGAGGTGCAGAACCTTGCATGCGGGCCGACGCATCACGACTGCATCGCGCGAAGACGCTTGTACTTTCGATAGTCGTAGCAAGCCGACATCCACGCCGCAACGGCGCCGCGCCACCCATCGAGAATGCCAAGCTTGAGCAGCGCCCCCTTGAACAACGCGGAGCTCGCGTGCGCGACCGGCGCGAGCGGGCCAACACGTCGTCCCTCGGCCGCCATGGACCTGGCGGCGATCGTCGCGAAGCGATCGAGGGTCGCGCGGTGCTCGGCAAACGAACGATAGCTGTCATGCAGCAGCTCGACATCGAGGTCCACGACCCTGCCCGCACCCGTTGACTCGACGCGGTCGTGCGGATCCGTACCACCCCAGCGCGCACGCCGACGGTCAAACACGCGGAGCTTGCGATCGGGCCAAAAGAGTCCGTGCCGCATGGCGCGTCCCAAGTATACGTTGCGCCTCGCGACCCGAAACCCGACGACGTCGTGAGGCTCCTCAGCCAAGTGTTGAGCCAACGCATGCGCGAGCTCCGGCGGCGCGGTCTCATCACAATCGAGCGAAACGATCCAGTCGTGCGTGGCAAGCTCCACGGCGCGCTGCTTCTGGCGGCGATGTCCCAGAAAGTCTTGGTGCTCGACGCGCGCCCCGAGGTGCCGCGCAATCGCCACAGTTCGATCGCTCGAACCGCTATCCAACACGAGCAACTCCGAGCAAAAGTCCAAGCTCGTGAGGCAGCGCTCCATGCGGTCTTCCTCGTTCAGCGCGATCACGCAGCCCGAAACCGGGATCAAGCCTCACCCTCCGCACGACGCTCACCCTTGCGCGCGTCGCGGTCCTCGCGCCGCAGTCGTTTGCGTTCGCGACGAATGCCACGCCTGCCCTCGACGAGCTCACCCTTGAGCCGAGCGAGTCCATCCTCCCACCGGCGCAGCGTCGAGTCCTCGTCGAGCGTTCGCGTCGCGGCGCGCAGGACGTGATCGAGTTCTTTGTCGTCGAGCTTGAGCTTCTCGCGAATGATGTAGCTCTGCGTATGGGCAAGCACCTTGAGCCAACGAAACTTGTCGATGATCTCCTCGAGCAACTCCAACATCTGGAGTTCGGGTTCGGTCAATCCCGCCCGGCTGGCTTCCTTCTTGCGCTTCTTATGGGAAACCACTTGAGTGCTCGACCGTGGCTCTCGGCTAGGCGCCCGTGAAGTCGGGCTTGCGCTTCTCCAGGAATGCGGTCATTCCCTCGCGCATATCGTCGGTCGACGAGATCAAACCGAACAGGTCGGACTCGAGGTTGAGCCCATCCTTGAGACTCATCAACCCGCCGCGACGCACGGCTTCCTTGGCCAGACGAACCGCAACTTGCCCGCGCTTGAGAATGGTCGAGGCCGTCTTGCGTGCCGCCGCCATGACCGCATCTGCCGGGAACACTTTGTTGACGAGTCCGATGCGCAGCGCCTCACTGGCGTCGACCTTGCCACCGGTCAGGATTAGCTCGAGAGCGTGTCCGGTGCCCACGAGACGCGGCAACCGTTGCGTACCGCCGTAGCCCGGAATGATCCCAAGGCTGACCTCCGGCAGACCGAATACGGCATTCTCGGAGGCGTAGCGAAAGTCGCAAGCGAGTGCGAGTTCGCAGCCGCCGCCGAGGGCGAAGCCATTGACGACGGCGATGAGCGGCTTGGGCGAGTCCTCGATGAACTCCATCAGCTCCTGGCCGATCAGGCTGTTCGACTTTCCATCCAGGACGCCCTGCTCCTTGAGCATGGCGATGTCCGCGCCGGCCACGAACGCCTTGTCGCCCGCGCCCGTGAGGATGACGACGCCGACCTCCTGCGTCGTGATCGCCTCCTCCAGCGCCTGGCCGATCTCCTCGATCACGTCCGCGTTGAGCGCGTTGAGCTTGTCGGGCCGATTGACGGTGATCGTGGCGATGCCTTCCGCAACATCGAAGAGAACAAACTGGTAGTCACTCATGGGTTTCCGACTCCTGCTCGCCTTCGGAAGCGGGCTGTTGCTCGGTCGTGCGCACGTTGAGCGTCACGTTCTGCATGCAGACTCGTTCGACCGGCCGACTGGCCTCGCCGCTCGGCCCCGAGGAATCGACAGGCACGGACGCCAGCGCATCGAGCACGTCCAGGCCGCTCGTGATCCGGCCAAACGCCGTGTACTGCCCGTCCAAGTGCGCCGCATGCTCACCATGAACGATATAAAACTGACTGCCCGCGGAGTTGGGGTCCCGCGTCCGCGCCATCGACAGAACGCCGCGACGATGCTCGACGTCGTTGAACTCGGCCTCGAGCGTCCAGCCTGGCCCGCCGGTGCCATTGCCCTTGGGACAGCCCGTCTGCACCATGAACCCCTTGATGATCCGATGGAACGTCAAACCGTCGTAGAACCCAGCCGCTGCAAGCTTAATGAAGTTGTGCACGGTCTTGGGCGCTTTGTCCGGAAAGAACTCGACGTGCATCGTGCCCTTATCGGTCTCGATCACCGCCTCGAGGGTTGCCGGATCGATCTCGTCCAGGTCCGTGTTCTGCAAGTCCATGCTCATGGCATCAGCTCTTCGTGACGCCGAGCACGATCGCCCGGATCAACCAAACATCCTGCGTGGGTCGGGACGTCTCCATCCCGCCAGGCTGCCGCTTGACCGGGATGTCCGTGATGCGATCCAACACATCGAGCCCTGACTCTAGCCGGCCGAACGCCGTGTATTTTCCGTCGAGGTGCGGGGCCTTCCCGTGCATGACGAAGAACTGACTACCAGCGGAGTTGGGATCGCCGCTGCGTGCCATGGACAACACGCCGCGCACGTGCTTGATGTCGTTGAACTCGGCGTCGATCTGGTAGCCCGGCCCACCCTGGCCGTCGTTCATGGGATTGTCATCGCGCGTATTCGGATCCCCCCCCTGGATCATGAAACCACGCAGGACCCGATGGAATCGCGTCCCGTCGTAGTAGCGCTCCTTCGCCAGCTTGATGAAGTTCTTGACCGTGTTGGGCGCCTTGTCCGGCCGAAACTTGACGACCATCGTGCCGAAGTTGGTGACCAGCGCGACTCGTGTCTTGGCAAGATCGAGTTGGCCCACGTCGACGCCCTTGAAGTCGCGCACGAACGTGACCTTGTGTGCCTCCTTGGTCCCGGGGATGCGGAACTCCACCACGGTCTGCGCGGTCGATTCACTGGCCTCGATCAGGCGCCCGATGTCGACCGGAACTTGGACCGAAATCTTGGAGCCCTTTTTGACGTCCACGGTCTTGGTCGAGCGAACGCCGATGCGCTTGCCTTGCCCGCCATTGACCGACACTTCGACCGACGCCCCATTCAGGAGCCCGGAATCGAGCTTCGCGTCCGCGTTGGCCTTGATCTCGAGTTTTAGGGTCACGAGTTCGCCGATGCGCGCGAAGTCCGCGGGGACGCTGAGGGTGACGTCGAAGTCCTTCTGCTGTGGCGCCGAGACGACGGCGGTCAGCGCCGCAAGGCCCAAAGAGCACAACTTCACAGGTATCCACATACGAGTTCGACTCCCACCAAGAAGTGCCGCGAGCATGCGGCGACATCCAAAAAAGACGTGTTCGAAGCGACCAGTCAAGCAGAGCCACGGAGCGACCGCAAGCCGATCCATCGACGATCAATTGAAGCGAAACGAAAAGCTGAAGGCGCGCAGCCGATCCGTGTCCTGCCGCCGGAGGGGCCAAGCGAAATCGAGCGCAATGGGCAAGTTGCCCAATCCAGGAATCCGGATTCTCAGGCCGACTCCCGCGGACAAACGGAGTTGGCGAAAGAACCGGTCCTGGAAGCGATCGCCGAGCATGCCAGCGTCCAGGAAGCCGACTCCACGAATCAGCTCGGTCTCGCGCAGCCCTCCTTGCAGCCGCGACGAAAACAGCGGAAAGCTGTACTCCAGGGTCCCCAGATAGCGGGTCTCGCCACCCGTCGGCCGGTCAAACTGCGTCGGGCCGGCGCGCCGGAAATCGAATCCGCGCAGCGTCCCCTGGCCACCCATAAAGAAGCGCTCCGTGAGGAACAAGGAGTCGTCCGCACCGATGGCCCTACCGACGTGCACCGCGTTCTTGAACTCGAGGACATGGGCGCGGTCGCGGGAGTCGCGCAGCAACGCCAGGTACAGGTTGCTCGTGAAGCCGGCCTTCCAGAACGTCGCATCGCCGGCAAGCCATTCCGGCGCATAGGTCGTAAACGCGCGCACGCGAAAGCCGCTGGTCGGCTGCACGAGCGTGTCGAGGCTGCGCACCGAGAGGTTGACTCCCATCGAGCGCACGCTGTTGCTGCCTTCCGCGTCCCAAACGACCGCGGGCGCGTCGGCGGCGATGTTGTTCACCTTGATGCGGTCGTTGGTGAACGTCGCCCCCAAGGAAACATCACGACCGATCCGCTTCTCGAGCCTGATGTTGCCCCCCAAGGTATCGACATCATAGGTCTCCAGTCGTCGTATCGTCCGATACCCGCTGAGACCAAGTCCAATCGTATTGAGGTGCGTGCCGAACGCATCCGGCTCAAAGAATGAGATACTCGCCTGGCTGATTTCCGTGCCTGGTGAGAGATCCAGGTTGAGCGTCTGACCACCACCGTGAAACGCTTCGTTGTTGAGAATCTGACTGAACCAGTCGATCGGATTCCACGACGTCGGCAAGCGACGCCAGTCGAAGTTGCGCTTGTTGTACTGAACGTTGGCGAACGGGCCGGTGTTGGACGAAAGCCCGACACCCCAGAGAATCTGGCCCGTCACTCCCTCCCGGACGTCCACCTCGAGGTCGACCAGCTCGGGAGCCAGCTCGCCGGGTTGGACATCGATGGGGCGCAGTCGGAAGGTAACGCCGGGATCGCCAGCCGCGGGGTCGCCGAAGTAGCGCTTGGCAAACAGGCGATCGCGGCTCCGCTCGAGCTCCTCGGTGTTGACAAACTCCCCGGGAAAGACGGACAGCTCGCGGCGAATGATCTCATCCCGCGTGAATCGGTTGCCGGAAATCCGGATGGACCGAATGCGCTTACGCTGACCTTCCTGCACGACATACGTCAGGCGGACCAACCCACGCTCGGCATCAATGACCTCGCTTGGATCCAAGACTTGGAACGACGTCTTGCGGTCGAGGTTGCGATACACATCGGTCGAAGGAAACCCGCGACGCCCATAGAACAGCGCCAACCGCCGCTGATCGGCGAGGATCTTGTCCTGCGTGGCCACGTCACCGGGACGCAATCGAATCGTCGCGAGGAGTTCCTTCTTGTCGAACCGTGGTTTGTCGCTCGAGTCCATCCTGAGCTGTTGAATGTCGACACTCTGAATGCGATAGAGACGTCCCTCGAAGATCCGAATGCCCAGGTGCACGCCCGTATAGTCCGGAGTGAACTCGAGCTTGTAGAGTTCGACAATCGCATCCTTGTAGCCGCGGCCGCGATAGAAGGACCGCAGCCGGTCCAAGTCCGCATCGAGCTTGAGTCGCGAGAACGCGGCGTCGGACAGCAATCCTGGCTTGCTTACGACTCCGGCCGAACCAAGCAAGTTCCAACGCAACCCGAGGAACGACGACGTCGGGAAGGACTTGTTCCCGCGGAACTCGACGCTCCGAACCTTGGCCCGTGGCCCCTCATCGACGAGAAAGCGCAGCGTCGACGTCTTCTGGTCCGTGCGCACGAGCACCTTGGTATTGGCGTAGCCATCCTTCCAGTAGAGTTCCTCGAGTCGGCGTGCGATGCTCTCCGCGGTGAGGTCCGTGGGACGCTCGGACTCGGCGAAATCCAAGAGTTTGCGCACCTGGTCGACCTTGAAGTGGGATAGCCCACGAAACTTGGTGTGGTCATAGCGCAGGAACTCGCGCTTGACCTCAAAGCGGATCGTGACACCATCCGATCCCGTCGCGACGATGACGCGAGCCTGCAGCTTGTACTGATTCCACAGAAATGCCAGGTCACCGCGCACCGACTGAACCGAGAGCTTCGTGCCCGCCTTGGTCCGAAGATCCGCGAGGATCGTCGCCTCGCTAACGCCCTTGACTCCCGTCACACGCACCGACCGAATCACATTCCCTTCGAGCCGATGCACCTCGTCCGTGGTCGCAGGACGAGGCTCCTGCCGCGCCTGCGCTGTCAGAACGACAGGGAGGCCACCAACGACGAGGCTCAACAGCAACGAGAGGCGCATACCTCAGGCGATCGGCTCGGGAATGCCGGAGTAGCTTTCGAATCGCATGAACTCGCGGAAGAACCGGAGCTTCACCGTCCCCGTAGGACCGTTGCGCTGCTTCGCGACGATGATCTCGGCCATGCCGCGGTCCTCCTCCTTGTGGGTGTAGTACTCCTCGCGATGCACCATCATGATGACGTCGGCGTCCTGCTCGATCGCGCCGGACTCGCGCAGGTCGGACATCCGAGGGCGATGACTGTCGCGCTGTTCGACACCGCGGTTGAGCTGAGAGATCGCGATCACCGGGACGTGCAGTTCCTTGGCAAGCCCCTTCATCGAGCGACTCATCTGCGCGATCTCCTGGGCCCGATTCTCGACTCGCCCCCCCACGCTCATGAGCTGAAGATAGTCGACAACCACGAGCTTGATGTCGTGCTTCTGTTTGAGGCGGCGGGCCTTGGCACGCAGCGTCAGCGGCGTCAGGGTCGTCGTGTCGTCGATGAACACCGGCCGCTCTCGCAGCTCTTCGGAGCAACGCATCAGGTACTGGTAGTCATCCTGCGACACGTAGCCTCGCCGCAGTTTCTGGGCATCCACCCGTGAACTACAGCACAGCATGTTCTGCGTCACCTGCTCGGCAGCCATCTCGAGACTGAAAAACGCCGAGCCATAGCCCTGCTCCGCGGCGCGCAGGATGACGTTGAGGCAGAACGACGTCTTCCCCATGGAAGGCCGCGCCGCAACCACGATGAGCTCGCCCGGCTGCAGACCGGCCGTGATCGTATCGAGGTCCGCATAGCCAGAAGGCACGCCAGTCGTGCCGGCCTCCCGCCCCAAAAACCGCTCGATACGCTCGAGCGTGACCTTGAGCAAGTCCTGCACGCTCTGCGGCTCGGTGACATCTCCCTTGCGCGCCATCTCGAAGATCTGGCGCTCGGCGTCGTCGAGCAGCTCCATCGCCTCTTCGCGCCCCTCGAAGGCCCGCGTCGCGATGTCGGTCGACACCGAGATCAGGCGACGAAGGATGCCGTAGTTGCGAACGATGCCAGCGTGATATCGCGCGCTCGAAGCAGCGGGCACATAATCCGAGACCGTAAACAGGTAGCCGCGCCCGCCAATCTCGTCGAGCTTCGAGTTGCGTTCGAGTTCCTCCGCGAGCGTCACGTGATCGACCCGCTCGTGACCTTCCGCAAGCTTCTGAATCGCTGCCGCGATGTGCTGGTGCGCAGGCTTGTAGAAATCCTCCGCCTGCACCAGATGCACAAGCTCGGCGAGCGACTCTTCGTTGATGAGCATCGCCGACAACACACTCATCTCCGCTTCGAGATTGTGCGGTGCGGCGCGGCCGGCCGGCTTGTCGCCCGGCGCGACCAGCTCCCCACCGCCACGACTTCCCCGTGCGCCTTGACTCACCCAACCCTCCTACCTCCGACGAGAATAGAGGGCACACGGATGAGGTCAAAGCCGAACGCGACAAGACCACGCTCGAACCCTGGACCGAACTCCCAAACCGACTCGAAGCCTTGTTGGGAAAGCTGTGGATTGGTGTGGAGAACCTCGAGCGACGCGTGTCACTCGGGCGCGTTGACGACCCAAAGACGCGCGTTGACGGTGACATCCCCGTAGACGTGGATCGGCACATCGAACTGACCGATCTGCTTGATCGTCTCCTCGAGGCGGACCTGTGCCGCACTGATTTCGAGCCCGGCGGCAGCCATCGCGTCCGCGACCATCTGCGCGGTCACGGCGCCGTAGAGACGACCGTCCGGCGAGACCTTCATCTCAAGCGTGACGTTCGTCGCGGGGATCGCTTCGGCGAGCGCAGCAACGCTGGCTTCGCGCTGCTCGCGCTGCGCTTCGATTTGCTTGCGCTTCGACTCGAGCTGCCGAAGCGCTTCCGGGTTGGGCACAGCGGCCTTCGCGCACGGAAGCAGGAAGTTTCTTGCATACCCTGGACTCACGCCGACGAGCTCGCCGGCATTCCCGAGGTCCTTGATGTCCTCCATCAGGAGGACATTCACGAGACGACGTTTCTTAGCCATGATTCCTCCGAACTCACGCGGTGTAGGGCACCAACGCCAAGAAACGCGCACGCTTGATCGCATTCATGAGCTTGCGTTGGTCACGCCCAGTGAACCCCGTGCGCTTGCGCGACAAGATGCGATGCTGCGGGGACATGAAGTTGCCCAGGTAGCTTAGGTTCTTGTAATCAAGCGGCTCCTCCGGCCTAACCTTCTTCCCGTCGCGGTTGAACCGGCGAAATCCTCCTCCTGCTCTGCCTGCCATGGCTATGCCTCCGCGTCCTTCTTGTCGGTATCGCTACTGTCGGTCTTGTCCGAAGCATCGCTCTGGGAAGCATCGCTAGCCGACGCGTCGCCGCCCGACTCGCTGTCTTCGACTTCCTTGCCGGCTTCGGTCGTGACGTCTTCGCCTTCGACCTCTCCGCCGGATTCGCCGGACTCGGACTCGCCAGCCTTCGGCTCATCCTGACGATCGATGTCAAACTCCCGCTCGGCCTCATAGGCCTCAGGCGGAATCTCTTCGCAGCGCAGCACCAGGCTGCGCAACACGGGCGCCGTCAACTTCAGACCACGGTTGATGCCGGTAATCGCATCGGCTGCGGCGTTGAAGTATGCAAGGTAGTAGGTCGCGCGACGCTGCCTGCGAATCTCGTAGGCGAGCTTGCGCTCGTCCCATCGCTTCGCGACCACGAGTTCCGCGCCGTTCTTCGCAAGAACGCCGTCGACGATCTCTTTGAGGGGCTGCCAGCCCTTCTTCACTTCTCGATTGTCGAGAAGAATCATTGCTTCGTATGTGTTCACTTGCGCCGTCTGTTTTGGTTAGCTGGAGGCCAAATAGTTATGAGGCCAAATAGTTATGAGGAACGGGGTCGGTCCGAATCCGAAGGAGGCGGGGTGCCCGCGCCCGAACCGTCCGGCGCTCGGGGCGAAGCGTTGTATTCGCTCATGAGCACATCCAGAGGACGATCCATCAACCATTCACGGCACGCCCTGACCGCGCGATCGATGGCAGGATCGAGGAGCGTGCGCTCCTCGATCGAGAGTCCGCCGAGCACGAAGTCCGGGTCCGCCATGTCGGAAGAGGCGAGATCGGAGACCGCTATCCCCATCCGCAGACGGGGGAAGCCTTCGGTACCCAGGCAAGAGCGCAGCGACTTGAGGCCGTTGTGCCCACCCGGGCTACCCCCCGGACGAATTCGGATTCGCCCCAAGGGCAGGTTCAGGTCATCGAGAATGACAAAGATCGACTCCGGAGCGATCCGGAGGTGCCGAGCGTAGGCCGCGACCGCGACGCCACTCTCGTTCATGTAAGTCCATGGTTTGACAAGAAGGCAAGACGTGCCAGGAGCAGCACAGCTTCCGCCTCTCGCCAAAGCCACCCGAGCTCGGACAGGACCGAGCCCGCGTTCGCGTCGCTGACGCTCGAACCGCAGTCCGAGAGCGGCAGCCACCCGATCGACGACCTCGAATCCCAGGTTATGCCGCGTTCCTTCGTATTCGGCCCCAGGATTCCCGAGTCCGACGAGGAGTCGAATCCGGGCAGCCTCGGGCACCGAGCCTTCTGGCACGGAGGAAAGCATGCGTCACCGCGGGAGCAAAGAGCGTGAATCGGGCGGAGGAGTCTAGCGAATCTGCGCCCCGACGGGAAGCCCTACTCGTCGGCTTCTTCCTTCTTGCCGATGACCTCGGGCTCGGCCGTGCCCTCAGCCTCGTCGCCCTCGGCCTCGTCGTCTTCGACCACGGCGCGAAGCTTGCATTGGCAAACAAGCTGCTCTGGATCGCCCAACGCCTTGACACCGCTCGGCAGCGGCAGATCCCGCAGCTGCATCGAGTCGTCGATATCGAGATTGTTGACGACGATCCGGAGTTCCTCAGGCAAGTCCCGCGGCAAACACTCGACCTGGAGCCGCGTCACCAAGGCCTCGAAGACGCCGCTCTTCGCCAAGCCCTTGGGCTGGCCGACGTAGCGGATCTCGACGTCGGTCTGGATCGACTCGTTCAGGTCGATGCGCCGAAAATCTACGTGCTGAATGCGGTCCGTGAGCGCATCCCATTGCAGGTCCTGAAGAAACGCCTCTTCTTTGGCACCCCCCTCCACGTGCAATTCGAACAGTTTGTGATGCGTCATCACGAGGCTCGTGAATTTCTGACCTGGCAACGAGAGCGAAACGCTCTCGCCCCCACGGCCGTAGACGACCCCAGGAATATAGCCTTCTGCGCGTAGCAGCTGCGTCTTCCGACGGCCAACGCCAGGGCGGCTCTTCACATCGATGTTTGCGACTTCCATGTTGGTTCTTGCTTCTTCGGTTCGGCTTCGTTGTCAGCGCGGCAGTGGACGCTCGAACAACCGACTAACGGACTCACTACGGTGGATGCTGTCAATCGCCTTCGCCAACATCGGCGCAAGCGAGGCAACTTGGACGCGTTCCGGACGGCGGTCGTCCGGAATCGGAATGCTATCGGAGAGGAAGATCCGCTCCACGGGCGCGTCGTTGAGTCGCTCGATCGCGTTGCCACAGAGCACGCCATGAGTCGCGAGAAGGAAAACCTTCTCGGCACCATGCTCCTTGATCACGCGAGCGGCATCACTGATCGACCCGCCGGTCGAGATCAGGTCATCCACGACGAGCGCGGTCTTGCCCTTGACTTCGCCGACCAGGTTCTCAACCTTGGTCTCGGACCCGGACACGCGCCTCTTGTCGACGATTGCGAGACTCGCGGAGAGCGCCTTGGAGTAGGCACGGCAGAGCTTGGTCCCGCCAACGTCAGGCGAGACGACGACCAGGTTTTCGAGTTCGAGCTTGCGAAGCACGGGCAGAAAAGCCGGACGCGCGTAAAGGTGATCGACCGGGATATCAAAGAACCCCTGGATCTGCGCCGCGTGCAGATCGACCGTCAAGACGCGATGCGCACCGGCCTCGGTGATCATATTCGCGACCAGCTTGGCGGTGATCGGCACCCGCCCCTCATCCTTGCGATCCTTGCGTGCATACCCGAAGTAGGGGATGACGGCCGTAATCCGGTCCGCGGACGCCCGTCGAAGGCAATCGATCATCACGAGCAGTTCAACGAGGTTTTCGTTGACCGGCGGGCAGGTCGGTTGGATCACGAAGCAGTCGGCGCCGCGAACGTCGCAATTCACCTTGATGTCGCATTCTCCATCCGGGAAACGGGTGACAACCGCGTCGCCAGCATCGATTACGAGCTCCGCGCAAATGGCGTCTGCAATCGCCGGATGGGCGTTCCCACTGAAGACCCGAAGCCGATGAAAACTCACGAGGCGTCTCCCTGGCCCTCCGGAGATCCCTGGCCCTCCGGGGGCTTGTCGGGAGTCTTCTTCCGATGCAGCCGTGCCGGCACGCCAAGATGAACCTCGCCGTCTGGCACGTCCTTGGTCACGACCGCGCCAGCACCCGTGGTGGCTGCCTCGCCCACGCGTCGCGGCGCGACGACGATGGTTCCCGAACCGATGAATGCACCATCCGCGATGACGGTCTTGTGCTTGTTGGTGCCGTCGTAGTTTGCCGTGATCGTCCCGGCCCCGATGTTCGCACGCTGACCGATCACGGTGTCACCGAGGTAGGTCAGGTGCTTGGCCTTGCTTCCGGCGCCGAGGGTGCTCTTCTTCATTTCGACGAAGTTGCCGACCTCAGCCGCGTCCTCGAGCGTCGCACCCACGCGCAAATGGGTGAAGGGTCCCACCTCGCAGTGGGAGCCGATGCGCACGCCGTTGCGAATCACGGTGAACGGCAGGATCTTGGTCTCCGCGCCGATCTCGACGTCGCGCTCGATCACGGTGGTCGCCGGGTCCTCGATGATCACACCACGATCCATGTGCTCAAGCAGGATCCGCTCCTGCATCACCCAGCGCGCTTCCGACAGCTGCGCCAGGTTGTTGATCCCGATCGTCTCGTCAGGGTCGAAGGTCAGGACGGTCTCGAGGTCCTCGCCGGCCTCAGCGAGCAGCCCCAGCACGTCGGTCAGGTAGTACTCGCCCTGTTTGTTGTCGCTACGAAGCTTGGGAAGGCATTCGCGCAGCGCGCGCCCCTGGAACGCGTAAAAACCGGTATTGACCTCGTCGATCTCAAGCTCCTCGGGCGAACAGTCCTTCTCCTCGCGAATCCCGAGAAAGCGCCCTTCGCCATCGCGCAAAATGCGCCCATATCCATCACTCGGCAGCGAATCACAGGTCAGAACTGACGCCACGGCACCGATGTGAGGATGGCCGTTGCCGGAATGGGCCTGCTCGTGCGGAACATGAAGGCACTGCACGAGGTCGGCCAGAGTCGCCGGCGTGATCAAGGGCATATCACCGTACGAAACCACGATGTCGCCCTGGAACGGTCCCCCGACGTGCTCGTCGAGCGCCGCGAGCGCCCGCTGCGCGGCATGCCCGGTCCCGCGCGGCTCCCCTTGATCCACGAGGATGCAACCTGCGTCGGCGAAACGAGCGGCCATCGCCTCCTGAATCTGCTCCATACCGTGGTGCAGAACCACCACGATGTGCTCCGGCCGGAGCGCGGACGCCGCATCCAGCGCATACTCGAGCAATGGCGCCCCACAGAGCGGAAGCAACACCTTCGGCATCGAGACGCGGGTACGCGTCCCCTTGCCTGCAGCGAGGACGATGACAGCTAGGGAGCGTTCCGACATCGGGAGCCCGGCAGCGCCGATCGCTGCCCCGATAAACCATGGTTTGACAGCGAGTTCCGAAGAAGCTCAGGAATAAGTCCAGAGTCCGCTACGGAGCAAATCTCCGACCCGGCCGAGGCCATCGCCGGAAAACGAGCGGGAACTTGTACCACGCTGCCTTGGCCAGGGCAACACTACGCCTGCACCCGGTTCGACGGAACGAGGCGCATCTCCGCGAGTCCAGCAGGGGTTTTGTCGATATTCATTCGGGTCTTGCCGTAAGCCCGCATTCGTTCGAAGGTAGGTCCAAGAACTGGAATCTCCAGGAGTACCGGTATGACATCCAACCTCCCCATCGCGGTGATCCTAGCATCGCCGCTTCTTCTTGGCGCACTCGTGGCGCCAGGCCCCGACAAGGTCAAGCCGACCGTGCGACTTGCCAAGACCTGGGAAAGCGCAGTAGCGGAGGCCAAGATGCTCAAGCTGCCGCTCGTCGTGCACTCGCACGGCTTTTATTGAGGACCTTGCTGGGGAATGCATTCTGCCGTGCTGCAGAATAAGCGCTACATCGCGTTCGCCGAGAAAAACACGGTCGAGGTCCTCTCACTCAGTTCGCTCGAGAAGGCCATCCAGGAGAAGCAGCGCAACGCATCGACCTACAAGGCCACCTCGCCCACAGGTCAGCAGGTCGAATACCTGACACAGTGGCCAGGTTTGACCGTCGAGGACATCCTGGCGGTGCGCAACAGCCAAGCGTCCAACTACAACGACACGGGCGGGATCCCCTTCACAGCGATCGTCGACCCGTTCACGCTTGCCAAGCTCCAAGGAATCAGCGGCGGCGTCGGCGCCAAAGCCATCATGAGAGCCGCCGAAGCAGCGCGGAAGACGATCCGCAAGAAGCACGGCAAGCCAGCGATCACACGGGGTGATCT
>CAYSWE010000013.1:0-5225 GCA_964434515.1 uncultured Phycisphaerales bacterium
CGCGCAAGCGATTGCGCATCTTCGTCCCGGCGCGCGCGCCGCGGAGCTGAACTTCCGAGAACGAGCCCTTGCGATCGAGGCTTCGTCCTCGCAAATTGGGCAACATTGTCGCGTCCGACACCCTCATCGCGGGCGCTCAGAACCCATCGGAGAAACAAACCATGCGCCTATCGGTTGCATTCGTCCTATTCGTCGCGACCCCACTCGCGGCACAGATCAATCTCGTCTCGAACTCCGGCTTCGAGGCCAACTCCCTCGCCCCTTGGCGAGTTACCAGCGGGACCGCGCCGAGCATTGTGAATCAGGACCGGGTTGGCTTTGCCAACGATCGGGCCGCGCAGTTCGCGCTACGCGCGCGCGCAAGCACCACGCTGGTCCAGTCGATCACGCTGAAGCGGAGTGGCTGGCACTGCTTTGCATTCAGGGCCCGGCGCCTCGCGGGTCGGGGCACGGTTACGCTATCGGTCGGCACCGGTGCCTCATGGACGTTTGGAGCAGGCGGGGCCAACCACACCATCGCCACGAAGGCCGTGCGCTTGTCGCGCGGCACCAAGCGCCTCGTGTTGCACGTGGCGGCGTCCAGTTCCGGCCTTCGTGTGCAACTGGACGACATCGTCGTGCGCTCCGTCGACACGCCGATCCTCAGCTTCGACAACACCAACGTCAAGCTGTTCGCCGAGGCCGATCGGCATATGGTCGTGGGCTTTGCGACTCTGCAGCGCCGCTCGACACCGCTACCGACGCCCGGGTTTCGGGGCAGCTTCTGGCTGGATCCATTCCGCGCTGGCGGACTCTTGTTCCTTGGCGTCGGCGTTTCGCGGGCAAACACGCCGGTCCCACTCGTGCGTTTGCCCCGCGGCGTAAACGGCATCGGCAGGACGGTCTACATTCAGGCCATCGACGTCACGGGGCGCGTCATCGGCTCGCGTCTGGCGATTCGCTGGCGACCCTAAGGGGCCCGCGGTCGATTTCGATCCAATCCGGGAAACTTCACCTCTTCCGCGCGCTCCGAGTCGTGACGCGCTAGCCTTGCTCCGTCCTTTGCCGGATCTGCAACACGATGCAACAGAAGAGAGGGAGCCAACTCGGTTATGGTGCGATGCACACTCGGATGGACACTCGTCGCCTTGGTTGGATGGGCCGTTAGCGGGGCGCGTGCCCAGGACGCTGCTGCCGCGAAGGAAACGCTGCTACTCCAGCAGCCGACAATCTCGAAACACCACATTGTCTTCGTCTACGCCCGCGACCTGTGGGTCGTTGGTCGCGATGGCGGGGTTGCTCGCCGGCTGACGAGCAGCTCTGGGAATGAGTTTTTCCCACGCCTCAGTCCCGATGGGAGCCGAGTCGCCTTCTCTGGCCAGTACGAGGGCAACACGGACGTCTACGTGATCCCGATCGGTGGTGGTGAGCCGCGGCGCCTAACCTGGCACCCCGCCGCCGACTACGTGCGGGACTGGCACCCGGACGGCGATCGGGTCCTGTTCGCCTCCGATCGAGCTAGCGGGCCGCCGACGATGCGGCTGTTCCTCACCAGCAAGCACGGCGGCATGCCGACCGGCCTCGCGATACCTCGCGCCTGGCACGCTTCGTACAATGCCGCGGCGACTCGCATTGCCTACACGCCGTTTTTCGACGCGTTTCGTACCTGGAAGCGCTACCGCGGAGGACGCACGCCACCGGTGTGGATCTATGACCCCGCGACGCACGAGGTCGAACAGATTCCGCACGTCAACGCGAGCGACACGTTCCCGGTCTGGGTTGGCAACACCGTCTTCTTCGCCTCTGACCGCGACGATCGGATGAACCTCTGGAGCTATTCGCCAGCGACGAAGGACCTGCACGAGATCACTCACGGTCGGGAGTTTGACGTGCGCAACGTCGATGCATGTGAGGATGCCGTCGTATTCTCCCAGGGGGGCCGGCTGCACGTCTATGACCCAAAGACTCGCCGAACGCGGACTTTGTCGATTCTTTGCCCTTCTGACGGATTGAGCGGGCTTCCGCGCTGGCAGACCGTGGCCAACGCCTTGCGGAGCGGCGAACTCTCTCCCAACGGGAAGCGTGCTATCGTCGAGGCTCGCGGCGAGATTCTCTCGATTCCCAAGAAGAACGGTAGTGTGCGAAATCTCTCTCGGTCCCCCGGTGCGAATGACCGGAGTCCGACCTGGTCTCCCGATGGGAAGAAGGTCGCCTGGTTCTCGGACCAGAGCGGGGAGTATCAACTTCTCGTCGCCGATCATCGCGGTTACACGGACGCGAAGGCGTATGAGCTCGCACCGCGCGGCGCCAAGCGGGAGGTCGGCGGCTTCTACTATGCGCCGATGTGGAGTCCTGACAGCAAGCACGTGCTGTTCCGGGACAAGACGAATCGCATGGCCTACGTGACGCTCGCCGACGGGACGATTACCGAGGTCAGTCGGACGCGTGGATCGCTGGGCGTGGTTCGTTCCAACGCGGCTTGGGCGCCGAACAGCAAATGGATCTGCTACGAGCGCCGCAACGCGGGGACTCTGTACGATAGCCTGTGGCTGTTCGAAATCGCCAGCGGCAAGTCCACGCGTCTGACGGATGGGTTTGGTTCGGCGGCGAACCCGGCCTTCTCCAAAGACGGAAAGTATCTGTTTTTCACCGCCTCGATCGACAGCGGACCGCGCAGCTTCGGCCTCGACATGAGTTCGTCGGCGGCGCGCCCGGAGAGCAACAACCTCTACGTTGCAGTGCTACGGCATGACACGAAGAACCCGCTCGCACCGACGAGTGATGAAGGCTTCGTTCCAAAGAAGGCCAAGGCTGACACAGAGGGCAAGGCTGACACAGAGGGCAAGGTTGATAAGAAGGCAGCCAGCAAGCCGTCCGGCGAGAAGACCGCACAGGCCAAAGAGCAAAAGAAGAAGCCGGTGGAGAAGCCGGCGATCGATCTGGCCGGGCTCGATCAGCGCATCTTGGCGCTACCGGTGCCGCGCGGTCGCTATAGCAATCTGGCAACGGCCGGAAAGAAACTCCTGTTCGCAGAGTTCCCGCCTGGATCGAGCCCGAACCTGAAAGCCTTCGACTTCGCGAGCAAGAAGGTTACGACCGTCGTGGCCGGCGTCGGCAGCTTCGCCGTATCGGCCGACCAGAAGAGCCTGCTCCTCGTCGCGGGCAACCGCTGGTCGATTGCCAATGTCGCGGGCAAGAATCGCACGCCGCTTGCGATCGGCAAGGTGCGTGTCCGTGTCGATCCGCGCAAGGAGTGGCCGCAGATCCTGCGTGAGGTTTGGCGCATCGAGCGCGACTATTTCTACGATCCCGCGATGCACGGCGTCGACTGGCCGGCAATGTGGCAACGGTGGAGTCCGTTCCTCAAGTACGTTCGGCACAGGACCGATCTCAATATCATCATCGCCGAGATGATCGGCGAGCTCGCCTGTGGCCACGAATATGTTAGCGGAGGCGACATGCCAAAAGCGCCAACCGACGCGGGAGTCGGTCTCCTCGGCGTCGACTGGCGGCAGGCGCATGGTCGACATCAGATCGCGCGGATCTTCCGTGGGCAGAACTGGAATCCAGGAATGCGCGCCCCGCTGACAGAGCCTGGCGTCGATGTCAAAGAGGGTGACTATCTCATCTCTGTGAACGGCCGGACTGTCGCTGGTGGAGACAATCTCTATGCAGCCTTCGAAAACACTGCCGGCCGGCAAGTCGAACTGCGGGTCTCAGCCAAGCCAGACGGTAGCGATGCGAGGAGCGTCACTGCCGTTCCTCTGTCGAGCGAGAAGGCGCTCCGCAATCGATCGTGGATCGAGGCCAACCGCAAACGCGTGGCGGAGCGTTCCAAGGGGCGGCTGGCCTACATTTACATGCCCAACACCGGCGCCGAGGGGATGGCTGCGTTCGATCGCGACTACTACAGCCAACTCGACAAGCAGGGCTTGATCCTGGATGAGCGCTACAACGCGGGGGGCAAGATCGCCGACTACGTGATCGATGTGCTCTCGCGCAAGGTCCTGTGCTACTGGATGAACCGCGAGCAGTGGTTGGGTCGGTCACCGTTTGGCACCTTCACCGGACCCAAGGTAATGATTGCCAACGAGCGCGCCGGCTCCGGTGGCGATGCCATGCCGTGGCTGTTCCAACAGGCGAAGCTCGGCCCGCTCGTGGGCACGCGGACCTGGGGCGGACTCGTCGGGATCTCGGGCTACCCGACGCTCATGGACGGCGGCAGTATCACGGCGGCAAGCTTCGGCGTGATGGATCGGAACGGAAAGTGGGCCGTCGAGAACATCGGTGTCACTCCGGACTACGAAGTGACCGAGTGGCCCAAGTTGGTGATCGAAGGCGCTGACCCCCAACTCGACAAGGCCATCGACCTCGCACTCGAGGCACTCGCCAAGCAGCCCGAGCGGCAGCCTCCGGTGTATACGCCACCAGTCCGGCGATAGCCTACTTTCCGGCGGCGCTCGTGAAGCGCTTGACGAGATCGGTCAGGTTGCTGGCAATGTTGCCCGCCTTGTCGACCTGAGCTTGTCGGCCGCTGTTGCTCATCTGCAGGATATTGTCCGTCTTGAACGACGAGAGATCCTTGAGATTGCTGGCGACTCCGTCGAGCGTGTTGCGCTGCGCCGGGGCGGCCTTGGCGACCAGGCCCTTTAGGGTGTCGGCGAGCGGGCCAGCCTGACCGGCGAAGCCACCGAGCTGCTTCACCGCCGCATCACTCACCAAGCCGGACAGGCCCGACTTCCAGTTCGTGATCTTGCCGGCAAGGCCGCCGATGTTCTGGATGACTCCGGGGAGCCCCATGCCGAGGGAGGCACAACTTGGCAAGGTCAAGAGCGTGGTGAGTGCGAGGGAGGCAAGCGCAGAACGGGAGAACGTCATCTTCATCGGGGCTCCTTACAAACGTGAACAAGAGGTAGGAACCGGGATTGTATGACCAGAATCTTCAACGGCAACGGCTTTACGGCTTTGCACGGTGCGTGCTAACAGGCGTCGCAGCCATGCCGGGTTTTCGGCCGGCTTCTGCTTGTCGACCGAACGGAGTCCGCTGTTCCTCTCGTTGTAGCTTTCTGCCAGGCCTTAGCCGAAGTTCATTGCCATACGGTCGGGGTATGCGGCCGATGCCTTGGAGAAGGAGAAAGCGACGCGCGCCTCATCAAGCTTGCCTTGAGATCACGAGAGACTTCCATCGACGGCACTCGCAACGAAGTTGCGCGACTTCTGGACGCCGGACGCGGACCGCCGCGCTG